>NZ_JBITRU010000006.1:256016-312371 GCF_044540255.1 Streptomyces sp. NPDC086080 | reverse complement strand
GCCGCACAGCCCGCCTCGATCGCCGCGAAGACGTACTTGGGCTGGAAGTGGATGTCGGCGATGACCGGGATCTGCGACTTGCGGGCGATCGTCGCGAGCGCGTCCGCGTCGTCCTGCGTCGGACAGGCCACCCGCACGATCTGACACCCGGACGCGGTGAGCTCGGCGATCTGCTGGAGCGTCGCCCCCACATCGGACGTCCGCGTGGTCGTCATCGACTGCACCGACACCGGCGCGTCCCCGCCCACCGCCACGGAGCCGACCTGGATCTGCCGGCTCTTCCGGCGCTCGGCGAGCTTGGTCGGAACGGACGGCATACCGAGAGAAATCGCAGTCATCTGCTGTGCAACCCCAAGTCGTGGATCAAGGTCCGGCTCCCCGTGAGCGGCGGGCTCCGGGCTCCGAGATTACGGCACCGGTCGGCCGTCGGGCACATCGCGGCCGTAAGCCCGCGTCAAGGGCGACGGCCCGGAACCGCAGGGTTCCAGGCCGTCGTGAACAACGGGTGTCGATGTCGTGGGCTAGGAGATCCGCACCGGGTTCACCACGTCCGCGATCAGGACGAGGATGGTGAAGCAGACGAAGATCCCGGCCACCACGTAGGCCACCGGCATCAGTTTCGCCACGTCGAACGGGCCCGGGTCGGGGCGGCGCAGCACCCTGGCGAGGTTGCGGCGCAGCGACTCCCACAGCGCGCCCGCGATGTGTCCGCCGTCGAGGGGCAGCAGCGGGAGCATGTTGAACAGGAACAGGGAGAGGTTGAAGCCCGCGAGCAGCATCACGAACATGGCCATCTGCTGTGAGGCGGGGATCTCGAGGGTGGCGATCTCGCCGCCGACCCGGGCCGCTCCGACGACGCCCATCGGGGAGTCGGGTTCGCGCGGGCCGTCGCCGAAGGCGGCGTCCCACAGGGCGGGGATCTTGGACGGCAGGGCGGCGAGGGAGTCGACGGCATCGCCGACCCGGTCCGTCATCCAGACCACGGAGTCCCCGAGGTCCTGCTTGACGACGCCGGTGGCCGAGCTGAAGCCGAGGAAGCCGGCCTTGACGTACTCGCCCTCGACGTAGGCGCCGTTGCCGTCCTTCTTGGCGACCAGGTTGGTGGCGATCTCCGCCTGGAGGGTCACCTCCTGGCCGTCGCGGTCGACGACGATCGCCACGCTCTTGCCGGCGCTGTCACGGATGAGGTCGGACAGGACGCCCCAGTCGTCGGTGCGTACCCCGTCGAAGGCGACGATCCTGTCGTCGGCCTTCATCCCGGCGGCGGCCGCGGGGGACTCGGGGTCGGACGCCTTGCACTTGTCGCGGTTCTCGCTCTGCGAGATCACGCACTGGGAGACCGAGCTGACGGTGGTGGTCTGCTGCTGGATGCCGAAGCCCATCAGCACGGTGAGGAACAGCGCGACCGCGAGGATCAGGTTCATGAACGGGCCCGCGAACATCACGACGACCCGTTTCCACGGCTTGCGCGTGTAGAACAGGCGTTTCTCGTCGCCGGGCTTCAGTTCCTCGAAGGCGGCGGAGCGGGCGTCCTCGATCATGCCGCGCCACGGTGAGGTGGAGCGGGCCTCAAGACGGCCGTCGGGGCCGGGCGGGAACATGCCGATCATGCGGATGTAGCCGCCGAACGGGATCGCCTTCACGCCGTACTCGGTCTCGCCCTTGTTCCGCGACCAGAGGGTCGGGCCGAAGCCGACCATGTACTGCGGCACGCGGATGCCGAACATCTTGGCGGTGGAGAGATGGCCCAGCTCGTGCCAGGCGATCGAGAACAGCAGGCCGGCCGCGAAGACGACTATGCCGAGGATGAACATCAGGGTCGTCATGCACGCGCCTCCGCGCTCGCCGTCCGGGCTGTCAGTTCCCGGGCCCTCGTCCGGGCCCAGGTCTCCGCTTCGAGGACGTCCGACACGGTCAGGGAGGTTCCCGTCGCCGGGGTGCCGTGTTCCTCGACGACCCGGGTGACGGTCTCCATGATTCCGAGATACGGCAGTGCGCCGGAGCGGAAGGCCTCGACGCACTCCTCGTTCGCCGCATTGAACACCGCCGGGGCGGTTCCCGCGAGCTCGCCGACCCGCCGGGCGAGGTTCACCGAGGGGAACGCCTCGTTGTCGAGGGGGAAGAACACCCAGGTGGACGCCGTGCTCCAGTCGAAGACCGGGGCCGCGTCCGGGACCCTTTCGGGCCAGCCGAGGCCGATGGCGATGGGCCCGCGCATGTCGGGGGGCGTCGCCTGGGCCAGTGTCGATCCGTCCGTGAACTCAACCATCGAGTGGACATACGACTGCGGGTGCACGACGACCTCAATGCGATCGAAGGGAATGTCGTAGAGGAGGTGCGCCTCGATCACCTCCAGGCCCTTGTTGACGAGCGTCGCGGAGTTGATCGTGATGACCGGGCCCATGGCCCAGGTGGGGTGGGCGAGGGCGTCCTCGACGGTGACGTCCGCCAGCTGCTCCCTGGTACGGCCGCGGAAGGGGCCCCCGGAGGCGGTGACGACGAGCCTTCGGACGTCGGCGCGGGTGCCGGCGGCCAGCGCCTGGAAGAGGGCGGCGTGTTCGGAGTCGACCGGGATGATCTGACCGGGCTTGGCGAGCGCCTTGACGAGCGGGCCGCCGACGATGAGCGACTCCTTGTTGGCGAGCGCGAGGGTGCGGCCCGCCTCCAGGGCGGCGAGGGTCGGGGCGAGTCCGATGGAGCCGGTGATGCCGTTGAGGACGGTGTGGCAGTCGGAGGCGGCGACCTCGGTGGCCGCGTCCGGTCCGGTCAGGATCTCCGGCAGCGGCTCCCCCGCGCCGTACCGCGCGGCCAGCGCCTCGCGCAGCGCCGGTACGGCGTCCTCGCGGGCGACGGCGACCGTGCGTACCCGCAGCCGGTGGGCCTGCTCGGCGAGGAGGGCTACCCGGCCGCCGTTGGCGGACAGGCCGGTGACCCGGAAGCGGTCGGGGTTGCGCAGCACGAGGTCGATGGCCTGGGTGCCGATCGACCCGGTGGAGCCGAGGATCACCACGTCCTTCGGGCCGTCTCCCACCACGGGGTCGTAGACGAGGTGCGGATCGGCGAGGGGGGCTGGACTGTCGGTCATCCCCCCATTGTGTCCGTATCCCGCGCCCGGGAGGACAGGGGTGTCGTCGCGGCGGACGGCGAGTCGTCATCGGACCCGCCCCGGGGATGGACCGATGCCGGCGCCTGGCACGGGGAGGTGCCGTCATGGCCAGGACACCTCGGTCAGCGGCCGCGGGCGGCCCGGTGGCAGGCGCCCCCGGGCCGTCCGCGGCCGGCCGTCACCTGACCGGGCGGTGCACGTTCTCCCGTTGCGACGGGCCCGGGGCGGCGTCCGCGATCCAGGGGCCGTCGTCCGAGGGGTCGATGACGCCCTGCTCGAGCCACTCGTACGTGCCGGAGAGCACGCCCTTGACGACCTTGCGGTCGAGGTCGTCGGTGTTGGTCCACAGCCGGCCGAAGAGTTCCTCGACGCGGATGCGGGACTGGCGGCAGAAGGCGTCGGCGAGCTGGTAGGCCTCGCGGCCGTGCTCGTCGCGTCCGCGCAGGAGTTCCGCGCGGACGCAGGCGGCGCTCATCGCGAACAGTTCCGCGCCGATGTCGACGATCCGGCCCAGGAAGCCCTGCTTGGTCTCCATTTTCCCCTGCCAGCGGGACATGGCGTAGAAGGTGGAGCGGGCCAGCTTGCGGGAGGTGCGCTCGATGTAGCGCAGATGCGGGGACAGGTCGATGCCGTGCTTGAACTCGCTGTAGGAGCCGGGCAGCTGCCCGGGCCCGGCGACGAGCTTCGGCAGCCACTTCGCGTAGAAGAGGCCCGCGCCCGCGCCCGCCTTGGCCTTGTCGCCGAGGGACTTCTCCGGGTCGATCAGATCACCGGCGACCGACAGGTGGGCGTCGACGGCCTCGCGTGCGATCAGCAGGTGCATGATCTCGGTGGAGCCCTCGAAGATGCGGTTGATGCGCAGGTCGCGCAGCATCTGCTCGGCGGGGACGCCGCGTTCGCCACGGGCGCGGAGGGACTCGGCGGTCTCGAAGCCGCGGCCGCCGCGGATCTGGACCAGCTCGTCGGCCATCAGCCAGCCCATCTCCGAGCCGTAGAGCTTGGCGAGGGCGGCCTCGATGCGGATGTCGTTGCGGTCCTCGTCGGCCATCTGTGAGGACAGGTCGACCACGGCCTCCAGGGCGAAGGTGGTGGCGGCGATGAACGCGATCTTGGAGCCGACGGCCTCGTGCAGCGCCACCGGCTTGCCCCATTGTTCCCGGACTCCCGACCACTCGCGGGCGATCTTCAGGCACCACTTGCCCGAGCCCACGCACATCGCGGGCAGTGACAGCCGTCCGGTGTTGAGCGTGGTGAGCGCGATCTTCAGACCCTGGCCCTCCTCGCCGATGCGGTGGGAGGCCGGGACCCGCACCCGGTGGAAGCGGGTGACGCCGTTCTCCAGCCCGCGCAGACCCATGAAGGCGTTGCGGTTCTCGACGGTGACGCCCTCGGAGGCCGCCTCCACGACGAACGCGGTGATGCCGCCGCGGTGCCCCTCGGACCGGGGCACGCGCGCCATGACGACGAGCAGGTCGGCGACCACGCCGTTGGTGGTCCACAGCTTCACGCCGTCGAGGACGTAGTCTCCCCCCTCTTCTGGAACGGCGGTCGTGGCGAGCCTGGCCGGGTCCGAGCCGACGTCCGGCTCGGTGAGCAGGAACGCCGAGATGTCGGTCCGGGCGCAGCGCGGCAGGAACGTCTCCTTCTGCTCACGCGTGCCGAAGATCTTCAGCGGCTGCGGGACGCCGATCGACTGGTGGGCGGAGAGCAGCGCGCCGATCGCCGGGCTGGCGGAGCCGACCAGGGCGAGGGCCTTGTTGTAGTACACCTGGGTGAGGCCGAGACCTCCGTACTTGGTGTCGATCTTCATGCCGAGGGCGCCGAGCTCCTTGAGCCCGGTGATCACCTCGTCGGGAATACGCGCGTCACGCTCGATCGTGGATCCGTCGATCTTCGTCTCGCAGAAGTCGCGGAGTTTGGCGAGGAACTCCTCACCGCGCTGGACGTCGTCGTCGGCGGGCAGGGGGTGGGGGTGGATCAGGTCGAGCCGGAAGCGGCCGAGGAACAGTTCCTTGGCGAAGCTGGGCTTGCGCCAGTCCTGCTCCCGGGCGGCCTCCGCGACCTGACGGGCCTCCTGTTCGGTGACCGTGGGCCGGGACGGAGACTCGGGTACTGCGGACATGAGGCTCACCTCGCCGCGAAGAGGGTGGAGTCGTGCGTTACTGACGGGTGCTACCCGATCGTATGTACCCGATTCGTAGCGCCCCCACCACCCTTCGTGCGGCCGTTCGGCCGATACGCCGTCGGCGGGCCGGCTCGGGGAGGTCCAGGCGACCGCCTCGTCCCTGGCGCGGTCCGCCGCTGAGGGACAATGGCTTCGACGCGGGTCCCTCCCTTCACCCGGGCTCGGCGGCAAGAAGACAGTCGAAGCGCTTCGACATCCCCTGGACACCTGTTGTCCTGTGCGGCTACTGTCGAGCCATCCCACCCCACCCGGTACGTTCGGGCTCGATGTCGAAGCGCTTCACACACTTGGAGAGCCGGATGGTCACCCTCGCCGAGGTCGCCCAGCACGCCGGAGTCTCGGCGAGCACGGTGAGCTATGTCCTCAGCGGCAAGCGGTCCATCTCCGTGAACACCCGGCAGCGCGTCGAGCGGAGCATCCGCGAGCTCGGGTACCACCCGAACGCCGGGGCCCGCGCCCTGGCCAGCAGCCGGTCCAACATCATCGCGCTGATGATCCCGCTGCGTACGGACATGTACGTACCGGTGATGATGGAGATCGCCATCGCGGTGGCCACCACGGCCCGCACCCACGGGTACGACGTGCTGCTGCTGACCGGCGAGGAGGGTCCTGACGCGGTGCGCCGGGTCGCGGGCAGCGGACTGGCCGACGGCATGATCCTCATGGACGTCGAACTCGACGACGAACGGCTGCCGCTGCTGCGGAGCACCGACCAGCCGGCGGTACTGATCGGCCTGCCCGCCGACACCACCGGACTGACCTGCGTCGACCTCGACTTCAAGGCCACCGGCGCGCTCTGCGTGGAACACCTGGCCGAGCGGGGACACCGGGACGTCGCCGTCATCGGCGAGGCCCCGGCGGTCTATGAACGGCACACCGGCTTCGCCGAGCGCACCCTGGACGGGCTGCGTACCCGGGCGCGGGAACTGGGACTGCGGCTGCTGCACCGCCCGTGCGAGGGCGGATACGACGCGATGGCCGTGACGCTCGCCCGGATCCTCGACGAGCGCCCCGGCACCACGGGCTTCGTCGTGCAGAACGAGTCGGCGGTCGAACCGCTGCTCGCCCTGCTGCGCCAGCAGGGCCGGGCGGTGCCCGAGGACGTCTCGGTGGTGGCGGTCTGTCCGGAACAGGTCGCCGTACAGGCCTCGGTGCGGCTGACGTCGGTCGCCGTCCCCGCTCAGGAGATGGGCCGGCATGCCGTGGAGCAGTTGGTCGCCAAGCTCGACGGGAAGGGCGGCGACGAGGTCGTGCTGCTCCCGCCCGAGCTGACGGTCCGGGCCAGCTCGGGCCCGGCGCCCGTGGCGTAGCCTCCGGTCGTCGCGCCACCGCGGAGCGCGCCCGTGAACGCGGACGGACGTCCGTGTCGCGGACGCGCTCCCCCGGTCGTCGCCGGGAAGGCGACGGGTCAGCCGCCGGAGACGGTCAGGTTGTCGGTACGGAAGTCCAGCCCGCCGGCGGACGAGGTGATCTCGAAGCCGAACTGCACGTCACCGATGGTCTCGTTGCCCATCCAGCCCTTGGTGTCCTTGATCCACTTGAGGATCGGGAGGATGTTCACGGTGCCGGAGTTCGAGTCCGAGGTGCGCAGGAACGAGAAGACCTCGTTGTGTCCGTTGCTGCCCTTGTAAACGTTCCAGGTGTGGCCGCCGAGGCTCACGGTGCCCTGCGGGCTGCCGAGCGGGCCCACGGCCCCGTGGTGGTTGACCCAGAGCATGATCTCGTAGTCGTAGTCCGTGTCCCAGATGTCGTACGAGGTGTTGTACGCCCCCGAGGACGGGACGGTGACCCGGTAGCTGCTGGTGAGCGAGCCGAGGGAGGCGATCGGCTTGTTGATCACCTTCTTGGAGTTCGGGTAGGACTTGATGCCGCCGGTGTTGGGGTGGTCGGCCCACACGCCCCAGTTGGTACCGGAGTTGGCCCACACGCACTGGGCGCCGGCGCCGGAGCCCCAGATGTTGTTGTAGAGCGTGTAGCCGTTCAGGCCGGTGTTGCCCCACTGGTCGCAGGAGCTCCAGACGGCGGCGTGCGCGGGTGCGGAGGCGAGGCCGGCCGTCACGCCGAGGGCGAGGGCGGGGGCCAGCAGGACCTTGGTGATCCTGCGCAGGGTGCCTGGTGCCATGGTGTCCTCCATGGGTGGGGGGATGCTCGGGGGTCACCGCGTCTTCAGCGCGAGGACGCGGTCTTCTCCGGCGACCAGTTCGAGCGGTTCGGCGCCGGTGGAAGTCCACAGGACGATGCGGTGGGTGCGGGCCGGCCGGACGACGGCGGTGGCGCCGTCCGGGGACCAGGTCAGGTCGATCTCCGCGCCGAAACGGGTCCGGATGCCGCACAGCCGCCCGTTCGGGTACTCGGGAAGCGGGGCGGGCAGCAGGACCAGCCGGTCCGGCGTGGACTGGACGAGGGCCTCGATCAGCACGGCGGGCAGCGTGTGGGCGGCGTCGGCGTTGTAGACGTCGCGGCGCGGGTAGTGCGCGCTCATCAGGGAGGCGTGGAAGAAGTCGCCGTCGAGGACCCGGGCGAGCGCGTGGGCGACCCGCTCGCCGTCCCTCAGGCGGGCCGCGATCAGCGCGTGGTGCAGATGGCCGTGCGCGGAGTCGTTCTCGGCGCCCCGCAGTTCCAGGGCTCGGTGGGCGGCGGCGGCCAGGTCCGGGGTGTCGTAGGGGGTGATCTCGTCCAGCGGCCAGACGCCGTAGAGGTGGCTGAGGTGGCGGTGGTCGTAGGAGTCGTCCAGGCCGGGGCGGGCCCACTCGGCGAGCGCGCCGTCGGCGTTGACGCGGTGCGGGGGCAGCCGGTCGGCGAGGGCACGCAGGCGGCCGGCGTGCCCGGGGTGGTACGCGGCGGCGGTGAGCAGGGCGTGGCGGGCCGCGGAGAGGTCCATGGCCGCGTCGACCGCGCCCCAGCTCGCGTTGGCGGGCCGGTTCTCGGGCGAGTAGGAGGGCACGACGGTGAGCCGGCCGTCGGCGTCGGTCCGGGTGAGGAAGTCCTCGTAGAAGAGGGCGACCTCGGCGAGCGCGGCGGCGGTGCGCGGGTCACGCCGGCCGTGTGTCTCGTCGTGGTCGACGAGCGGCTTGAGCAGCCAGTCGGCACCGGCCGTCCACAGGTGCAGGGGGTATTCGCGGCTGAAGTGGTACGAGTGCCCGGACTCGCCGTCGCTGTGCGCGGGCGCGACCACGCCCCGGGCGCCGAACACCGCGCGGGCGTTGTCCCGCCAGTCGGGCAACTGGCGTTGGATCAGGGCTGCCAGTGCCCCGGTGACCTCGGGGAGGGCCGCCGCGGCGGCGGAGGCGGTCTGGAGGTTGAGGTTGGCGTCGTTGGTGAAACCGCCGGACCACGCGGTGTCCCAGTCACCGGTCCACAGTCCGGTGAGCCGGGGCGGGAACAGGCCGCTGGACGACAGCAGGTGGTAGCGGCCGGCGGCGAAGAGCCGCTCCAGCAGCGCGGCACTGCGCGGCCGGGCCAGCAACGCGGTGCCCGGCAGGGCACGTTCGTCCGGTTCGGCGGCCAGGTCGAGGGTGACGCGTTCGTAGGCGGTGCGGTGCGGGGGCAGATGGCGGGCGAGGAGGGCGTCGTACGAGGTCCCGGGCGCGTCGTCGAGCAGATCGCGCAGGGCGCGGCCCTCGGCGAGCACGTCGGCCTCCCCCGTGTGCCGTCGTACCCGGGTGAGCAGCAGCACCGATCGCGCGCGCTCGACGCGGACGCCGGGCGGGGCGAGGGTGGTCGTGCCGCCGGTCACGGCGACGAGGTGACGCCGGTGAAGGCGAGGTCGCTGCCGGGGTAGCGGGCGCGCAGGCTCAGCAGCGCGCCCTCGGGGGTGAGGACGGTTCCGTGCCCGACGGCCAGGCCCGCGGGGACGCCGGGAAGCCGGTGGTCCAGGGAGAGGCCGAGGGTGAGTCCCACCCCGGTGACCTGCTGGACGATCACGTCGTCGGCGCGGGAGACGAAGACGCGGCTGGTCCAGCCGTCGTGGACCGCCTCCGCCACGCCGGTGGCGAAGTCGACCGTACGGCGGTATCCGGACCGGTCCGGGTCGCGGTCCTCACGGCGCAGGCGGACCTGGAAGGCCGGGTGGAAGGGGCGCACCCAGGTCAGGGGGCGGCCGTCGGTGAAGTCCTCGGCGGCGCTCAGGTCGCCGGCCAGCATCCGGTCCTGGAGGCCGGCGAGTCCGTCGGCCAGGCGGGGCGGCTGCCGGTGCCGCTCGTCGTCCTCGCCCGGGCGGACGAGGGTGTGATGGGTGACGATGGTCCGGTCGTCGTCCGGATCACCGAACACCAGGGCGCCGTGGTGGCCGTTGCCGCTCAGGAAGGCGTCCTCCCAGCGGGCGGCCGGCCGCGGCTCCCAGGTTCCGTGCACGAGTGTCGCGCTCATGATGCGAGCACCGCCACGCCGTAGCGGCCCAGGGTGACGCGTCCGGTCACGGTCGTCTCCGTCAGGAGGTCGCGACGGGTGCCGGGGACGTCCACGGTGACGGGCTCCCGGCCGTGGTTGAGCAGGAACAGCGTCTCGCCCCGGCGTACCGCCTCGACGCCGTCCGGCAGCCCGTCGAGCACCGGACGGCAACCGGCACCGGCGGCGGCGCGGGTGAGCAGGGCGCGCAGTGCCTCGGGCTCCGGGAGGGTCGAGACGTACCAGGCGCGGCCCTTGCGCAGGACGGCGGGCAGTCCGTCGAGTTCGCCGCCCTTGTAGGCGACGGTCTCCTCCGCGGTGCCGTCGGGTTCCAGTTCCTCGGACCACAGGGTGCCGCGCAGGCCGCCCTCGGCGTCGGCCCGCTCCCCCGGCTCCAGCGGCCACCACGCGTGCAGGGTGCGGATGCCGAACAGTTCGCGCAGCCGGGCGTCCATGCCGCCGGGGCGCACCCGGTCGTCCTGGTCGGCGACGCCGGTGAGGAATCCGCAGACGAGGGTGCCACCGTCGCGTACGTACGCCAAAAGGTTGTTCACGGCCGTGTCCGTGAGGAGGTAGAGCTGCGGCACGACGACCAGCCGGTAGCCGGACAGGTCGTGCTCGGGGTGGGCGAAGTCGGTGGTGAGGCCGGCCTGCCAGAGCGCCCGGTGCCATGCGGAGAGGACCGCCGGGTAGTCGACCTCGCGGGACGGGCGGCCCTCCTGGTCGCCGGCCCACCAGGAGTGCCAGTCGTGCAGCACGGCGACGTCGGCCGCGACGCCGCTCCCGCTGACGTGCGGCGCGATCCGGGCGAGGTCCGCGCCGAGCTGCCCGACCTCCTGGTACGTCCGTCCCTGCTCGCCCGCGTGGTCGACCATGCCGGAGTGGAACTTCTCGGCGCCCTGCCGGGACTGGCGCCACTGGAAGTAGCAGACGGCGTCCGCGCCGCGCGCCACGGCCTGCAGCGACCACAGCCGGTTGAGACCGCGCGGCTTGGGGTGGTTCACGGCACGCCAGTTGACCGGACCGGCCGCCTGCTCCATCAGCATCCACGGACCGCGGGCCTGGGAACGGGTCATGTCCTGGACCAGGGCGCCGCTCTGCGCGCCGAGGGGGTCGCGCGGGTCGGGGTACAGGTCGACGGAGACCACGTCCTCCTCCTCGGCCCAGCGCCAGGCGTCCTGGCCGGCCCACAGCGGCATGAAGTTGGTGGTGACCGGGAGGTGCGGGGTGTGCCGGCGGACGATGTCGCGTTCGGCGCTGTAACACTCCAGGAGCATGTCGGAGGTGAAGCGCTTGAAGTCGAGCACCTGGGTGGGGTTCTTCATGTAGTGCGCGTGCCGGGGCGGCAGTATCTCGGCCCAGTCGCCGTAGGTCTGGCTCCAGAAGGCGGTGCCCCAGGCGGTGTTGAGGGCGTCCAGGGTGCGGTAGCGGTGGCGCAGCCAGTCACGGAAGCGGGCGGCGGCCTCGTCGCCCCAGTCGTAGGTGCAGTACTCGTTGTTGATGTGCCACATGGTGAGGGCCGGGTGGCCGGCGTAGCGGGCGGCCAGGTCCTCGGTGACGGCGGCGGCGAGGCGGCGGTAGGTGGCGCTGGAGTGCGAGAAGTGCTGGCGTCCGCCCCACCATTCGGTCCGGCCCTCCGCGTCGCGGGGCAGGGTGTCGGGGTGGAGGTGGCCCATCCAGGGCGGGGGTGAGGCGGTGGGGGTGGCGAGGACGACGCCGATGCCGTTGCTGTGCGTCAGGTCCATCAGCCGGTCCAGCCAGCCGAAGTTCCGCTCGCCCGGACGGGGTTCGATCTTCGCCCAGGAGAAGACGCCGAGGGTGACGGAGTTGACGCCGGCCCGCTTCATCAGGCGGACGTCCTCGTGCCACATCTCCTCGGGCCACTGCTCGGGGTTGTAGTCACCGCCGTAGAGAAGACGGCCACGGGTGACGTCGCTCAGACTGGACAAGGGGAACCTCATCGTCGGGGGTTGTGGAGAAACCGAGGGGCGGGGCTGTGTCCGATACGCGGTTCCGCAGCGTGGGCGCGACCCGCCACGCCGAGCCGGCAGCCGAAGGACCACACAGGTTCCCCGGACGCTCAAGGGCGTCAGCCCTTGACCGCGCCGGTGAGCATGCCCTTCTTGAAGTGCTTCTGGACGAACGGCGACAGCACGGCCACCGGCAGCAGCGCCATCACCATGACCGCCATCTGTACGGCGAGACCGGACAGCTGACCGGTCTTGATCGCCTGGCCCAGACCGACCGGTGCCTCCTGCTTCTGCACCAGCTGGATCATGACGTTCTGCAGGGGCAGCATGTTCTGGTCGTTCAGGTACAGGGACGCGTTGAACCAGGCGCTCCAGTAGCCGACCGCGTAGAACAGCGTGATCACCGCGACGACCGCGCGGGAGAGCGGCAGCACGATCTGCCACAGGATGCGCAGGTCCCCGGCGCCGTCGATGCGGGCGCTGTCGATCAGCTCCTGTGAGATGCCCATGAAGAAGCCGCGCAGCACCAGGATGTTGAAGACGCTGATCGCGCTGGGCAGGATCAGCGCGAGGTAGCTGTCGGTCAGGCCCAGTGACTGCACCAGCAGGTAGGTGGGGATGAGGCCGGCGCTGAAGAACATGGTGGCCAGCAGCACCATGAGGATCCAGCGGTGGCCCAGCGACCCGCTGCGGGAGAGTCCGTAGGCGCACAGCACCGACACCGTCATCGAGAACACGGTACCGACGAGGGTGATGCCGATGCTGACGAGCGTGGCCCGGGTGACCTGGCCGCCGCTGAGCAGTTCCTGGTAGGCGACGAAGGTGATGTCCGTCGGGATCATCACCAGCCCGCCGGCCTCGTCGATGGCCCTGCGCGTGGACAGGCTGGTGACCACGACGATCCACAGCGGGAAGAGGACGGCCAGGCAGGCGAGGAGCAGCACCAGTCCCTTGCCGGCGATCCCCGCGCGGCTGGGTTTCTCCTCCCACACCGGCCGGGGCGGGGCCGCCCAGCGGCCGGGTGTGCGTGGGCGTGCCGGCTTGTCGATGACGGCGGTCATTTCTTGTACACCCCCTGCTCGCCCATGAGATGGGCCACCTTGTTGGCTATGAGGACCAGGCCGAGACTGATGACTCCCTTGACGAGCCCTGCGGCGGCGGCGTAGCCGAAGTCCTGGTTGCGTACGCCGTTCCACCACACGAAGGTGTCGAGGACCTCCGCGGCTCCCGGTCCGACGGCGTCGCGTTGCAGCAGGATCTGTTCGAAGCCGACCGTCAGGGCGTCGCCGACGCGCAGCACCAGCAGCAGCGCGATCACCGGGCGCAGCGCGGGC
The DNA here is from genome assembly GCF_044540255.1 of Streptomyces sp. NPDC086080. Lineage (NCBI taxonomy): Bacteria > Bacillati > Actinomycetota > Actinomycetes > Kitasatosporales > Streptomycetaceae > Streptomyces > Streptomyces sp. NPDC086080. Next base: position 299,390 of record NZ_JBITRU010000006.1, on the reverse strand, counting down.
AGGGTGACGTGCCACATGCGGCGCCAGCGGTTGGCGCCGTCCATCGCGGCGGCCTCGTACAGGTCGGGGCTGACCGAGGCCAGCGCGGCGAGGAAGACGATGATCCCCCAGCCCGCGTCCTTCCACACGCTCTGCGCGGTGACCAGGAACTTGAAGGTGTCCGGGTCGGTCATCAGGCTGAGCCCGTCGTAACCGTGGTCGCGCAGCAGCTGGGACAGCAGGCCCGCGCCGCCGAGGAGCTGCTGGAAGACAGCGATGACCAGCACCCACGAGAAGAAGTGCGGCAGGTAGAGGACGGCCTGCGAGATCGCCCGCACCCGGGGCCTGACCACGCTGTTGATGAGCAGCGCGAGCAGGATGGGGATCGGGAAGTACAGCACCAGCTGGAGGACGAAGAGCACCAGCGTGTTCTTCACCGCGTTCCAGAAGGCGGAGTCCTCGAAGATCCGCTGGAAGTTCTCCAGGCCCACCCAGGGGCTGTGCAGGATGGAGACGATCCCGTTGTCACTGATGTAGGGGTCGTACTCCTGGAACGCGACGACGTTGCCGAGGATCGGCACGTAGTTGAAGAGCAGCACCAGCAGTACGGCCGGCAGGGTCATCAGGAGCAGGACGCGGTCGCGTCTGAACCTCACCCGCAGGCCGAGCCTCCCGCCGGAGGGCCGCTCCCCGGCCCCCCGGGCGACGCCGTGCGCCGTCGGGGGGTTCTCCTTCGCTTCGGCCTCGGTGTCCCTCCGAGGCACCGTGCTCTGGGACACGGCGGTTCTCCTTGCCTCGGTGCCCGGTCAGCCGGCCGCCGTGCCGTTCTCGTCGAGGATCTTCCGGTACCAGTCGCGCAGCTCGTCGCCGCCCTTGCTCTTCCAGTCGGAGACGGCCCGCTGCACGTCGGCGATCTTCCTGCGGCCGCGGACGACGTCGTCCTCCAGTTGCTCGAAGTCGTTGGAGAGGTTGGTGTAGCGGGCGGGTTCGGTGATCTGCATGCCGTAGAAGGCCGACTTCTTCGTGAAGGCGCCCATCCGCTGCTGCCACTCCACCTGGCCCTTGGCGACCTCGGGGAAGTCGGGGTGGGCGATGGTCGCGGCGGGGCCGGCGATCATCACGAAGGCGTTCATCACGTCGATGTTGCCCTGGTCGGTCTTGGTGGGCACGCCGCCCTTGACGGTGTAATGAGTGCCTTCCACGCCGTAGTTGGTGGCCATGTACTCCGTGGTGCCGTACGGCGCGGCGGTGACGTTGGCGACGGCGAGCACGTCACGGATCACGGCCTCGGAGGCCTTCTTGTTGACGAAGGCGAAGATGCCGGCCGGGTTCTTGGCCCACAGCGTGGGATCACCGCCGTCGTGGCCGAAGATGTCCATCCCCCAGATCTTGAATTCGGGGTTCTGATGGGCCTGTTCGGCGGTACGGCTCCACCACTGCGAGGAGTCCTGGTTGTAGACGATGAACTCGCCGGCGGCGAACTTGGGGCCGGCGTCGTTGGCGTTGCTCTTGCCCAGCTCGGCGTCGGGGTGCACGACGCCGGCGGCGAACAGCTTGCGCGTCCACTCCAGGGCTTCGAGGTACTCCTCGGTCTCGATGCGGTAGACGAGCTTGCCGTCGACCTCGTTCCAGCCGAGTGACTTCTCCTCGCCGGAGAGCACGCCGAAGGCGTTGAAGGCGGTCCACTTCATGTCCAGGCAGGCCCAGCGCTTGGCTCTGGCGTTGGTGGCCTCCTTGGCCAGCGCCATGAACTCGTCGCAGGACCGGGGGACCTCGTAGCCCTCCTTCTCGAAGATGTCCTGGCGGTAGAGCGGGACGATGCCGGTGACGTACGAGGACGGCATGGGCAGGCCGCGCAGCTTGCCGCCGAAGATGGAGCGCTGCCAGGCGTCGGTGGGGATCGCCGCGAGATTGGGGTAGTCCTTGACGGCGTCACCGGACAGGTACGGGCCGAGGTCGGCGAACTTGCCGATGATGGCGCTGGGGATCTTGCCCGTCATGTTCCAGCCGGGGACGACCACCACGTCGGGCACCTCGCTGGAGGCGAGGACCGCGCCGAGTTTCTGGTCGTAGGTGTTGCCGTCCTGGTTCTGCCAGACCACGTCGACGCCGATGAGGTCGTTCATCGACGTGTAGTAGGCGTTGCCGTTCTGGGGCGGGGAGCCCCAGAACGGGGACATGACGGTGACCTTCTCGCCCTTGCCGAGCTTCTTCGGCACGGAGGTCTTGAGGTTCGCCAGGTCGAGTTTGCCGGTGAAGCCGACCGCGGAGCCGTTCTTGCTGGGGATGTCGGGGGTGACCACGTTGCTCGCCACGTACGCCGGGAGGATCTTCTTGGCGTCCTTGCCCGATGTGGTGCCGTCGCGCGAGCCTCCGTCGGATCCGCCGCAGGCGGCGAGCAACGGCATTCCGCCCGCCACGGCGGCGGTGGCGACCGCCGTGGAGGCGAGGAAGCTTCTCCGGCTGGGGGCGGAGGGGCTTCTCCGGCCGGTTCCGGAGGAGCGGGAGGCGTTCGGCGTCATTGCGTCAACCCTTCATGGCGCACCAGGACACCCGGCAGGTGGCCGTCGGCTGCGGTGTCTTCGGTGGAACTGGCCGATCCGAAGCGGTCGTTCGGCGGAGGCTGTGCCGCACAGTGCGGGCCTCGCAGTCGAAGCGCTTCGATGTTGCTGCGAGGTTAAGTGAACACCCAGGGGCACACAAGGGTCACATCCAAGATTCCTCAGATGTATACGTGATCGCGACGCAGGTGCGGGGACTATGGACTACTGGAGGAGTGTCCGATCCGATCCCCCGGATCCCTTGACACCCGCCCCCGACCCGACTGAGCATCGAAGCGCTTCGAAACGCCTCGTCGCACCATCCCGAGGGGAATCCCAACGTGACCGCACACACGCCGCCTACGCCGCCTTTCCGCGATACGGGTCTGCCGTTCGCGAAGCGCATCGACGACCTTCTGTCGCGGCTCACCCTCGACGAGAAGACCGGATTTCTGCACCAGTTCGGGCCGGCCGTCGACCGCCTGGGCATCGCGGCCTTCCGTACCGGTCAGGAGGCGCTGCACGGGGTCGCCTGGATGGGCCCGGCGACGGTGTTCCCGCAGGCCGTCGGCCTGGGCGCGACCTGGAACCAGGAACTGGTGCGCCGGGTGGGCGAGGCGGTGTCCCGGGAGGCGCGTGCGATGCGCGCCCGGGACGGGCGTGTCGGCCTCAATGTCTGGTCCCCGACGGTCAATCTGCTGCGCCACCCGCTGTGGGGGCGCAACGAGGAGGGCTACTCCGAGGACCCGAAGCTCACCTCGGCGATCGCCACCGCCTACACCCAGGGCCTGCGCGGCGATCATCCGGTGTACTGGCGCACGGCGCCCGTGCTCAAGCACTGGCTGGCGCACAACAACGAGACGGACCGCGACACCTGCTCCGGCTCCGTGCGCCCCCGCGTGCTGCACGAGTACGACCTGCGCGCCTTCCGGGAGACGGTCGAGGCGGGCTCGGTCGCCGGGGTGATGCCGGCCTACAACCTGGTCAACGGCCGCCCCAACCACGTGTCGCCCTATCTGCGCGAGCAGTTGCGGGCGTGGACGCGGCAGGACCTGCTGGTCTGCTCCGACGCGGGCGCGCCCTCCAACCTGGTCGACTCCGAGCACTACTTCGACACCCACGAGGAGGCCACCGCGGCGGCGCTGCGGGCCGGCGTCGACAGCTTCACCGACCACGGCACGGACAGCTCGGTCGTCGTCGGACGGATCCGGCGCGCGCTGGAACAGGGCCTGCTGACGGAGGCCGACCTCGACGCGGCCGTCCGCCGCCAGCTCTCGGTACGGTTCCGGCTCGGCGAGTTCGACCCGGATGCGGACCCCTACGCCGGGGAACAAGCCTTCGACACCCCGGAACACCGGGCACTCGCCCTGGAGGCCGCCGAGCAGGCGGTGGTGCTGCTCAAGAACGACGGCGTGCTGCCGCTCGCCCCGGACACCCGCGTGGCGGTCGTCGGGCTGCTCGCCGACGAGTGCAAGCTCGACTGGTACAGCGGCGGTCTCCTCCACCGCTCGACCCCGCTGGAGGGGCTCTACGAGCGGTTCGGCGCCGACCGCGTGGAGTTCGCCGAGGGGGTGGACCGCGTGCTGCTGAGGACCGCCGCCGGTACGTTCCTGCACGTCCCGCCCGCCCCGGACGCCTCCGGGGCGGCGCGCGGCGCCGAGGGCGCCCTCGATCCGGCGCTGCTCGCGGGCCGTACCGATCTGCCGCCGCTCACCACGGGGGCGGCCGGCACCGAACTCGCCCTGGTCGACTGGGGCGAAGGTGTCCTCACCCTGCGCGCACCCGACGGCCGCTACCTCTCGGTCGCCGAGGACGGGTATGTCCGCGCCTCCGCCGACCAGCCGGGCGGCTGGGTCGTGCAGGAGACGTTCCGGCTGGAACCGCACGGGGACGGCCACCTCCTCAGGCATCTGGGAACAGGACGCCATGTGCGGGTCGCCGCCGACGGCGTGAAGGTTGCCGAGGAGGATCCCGAGGTCTTCGAACTGGTCGTCGTCGAGCGCGGGGAGGACGCGGTGACGCGCGTCGCGGAACGGGCCGACGTGGTCGTGGTGGTGGCGGGCAACGATCCGCACATCAACGGGCGCGAGACCGAGGACCGTACGACGCTGCGGCTGCCCGCCCAGCAGGAGCTGCTGCTCGGCGCGGCCCGCGCGGCCAACCCGGACACGGTGCTGGTGCTGGTCTCCGCCTATCCTTACGCGGTGGACCCGGCGGACCTCCCGGCACTGCTGTGGACCGCGCACGGCGGCCAGGCCGCGGGCACCGCACTGGCCCGGGTGCTCAGCGGAGACGTCTCCCCCGCCGGCCGGCTGCCGCAGACCTGGTACGCCGACGACACCGACCTGCCGGACCTCCTCGACTACGACGTGATCGGCTCCCGGCAGACCTACCTGTACTTCGAGGGCACCCCGCTGTTCCCGTTCGGCCACGGCGGCTCCTACGCGTCCTTCTCCTACGGGGAGTTGACGGCCCAGGTGGTCGGCTCGTCGGTGCGCGCCGCGTTCTCCGTCACCAACACCGGTGACGTCACCGCCGACGAGGTGCCCCAGCTGTACACGCGGGCGGCCGGCCCGTCGGTGCCGCGCCCGCGCCGTGAGCTGCTGGCCCACCGGCGGGTGACGCTGGCGCCCGGGGAGAGCGCCGAGCTGTCCTTCGTACTGCCGCTGTCCGCCTTCGCGTTCTGGGACGTGGCGGCGCGCCGGTGGAGAGTGGAGCCGGGGGCGTACGAACTGCTGGCGGGCGCCTCCAGCGCGGACATCCGCGCCCGGACCACCCTCACGCTGGAAGGCGAACCGGGCGTCCCGCGCCCCGTCGTGGAACGCGGCCTGGAAGCCGTCGACTTCGACGAGCAGAGCGGCACCGAGATCGTCGACCGGACGAGGACGGCGGGCGACTCGGTCACCCCCGTGGCCGGGACGGACGGCGAACTGCTCTTCCGCAACTGCGACTTCGGAACCGGAGTGCGGGAGGTGACGGTGCGGGTGTCCGGCGCGGGCACGGTCGAGTTCTCACTCGGCTCCGGCCCGGTCCTCGCGGCGCTGTCCACGCGGACCCCCACACCGGGACCGTACGACTACACCACGCTCCGCGCGTCGTGTGGCGTCGTCGCCGGCGTGCACGACGTACGCCTGCGGCTGCGCGGCGCGCTGCGGCTCGCGGGGGCCGGCTTCTCCGGTTGAGGGTCCGGACGCGGGCGGCCCGAAGGGAGGGGGCCAGGCACCGACGCGCTCGGTGCCTGGCCCCCCTCCCGCATGCCTAGAGAGCGAGGCCGGTGAGGACCATCACCCGCTCGTAGGTGTAGTCGTCCATCGCGAACCGCACGCCCTCGCGGCCCACACCGGACTGCTTGGCGCCGCCGTACGGCATCTGGTCGGCGCGGTACGAGGGCACGTCGCCGATGACCACGCCGCCGACCTCCAGCGCGCGGTGGGCCCGGAAGGCGGTCTGCAGGTCGTGGGTGAACACCCCCGCCTGGAGACCGTACTTGGAGTCGTTGACGGCGGCGAAGGCCTCGGCCTCGCCCTCCACCTTCCGGACGGTCAGTACCGGCCCGAAGACCTCCTCGCAGGAGATCGTGACATCCGCCGGTACGTCGGTGAGCACGGTCGGCGCGTAGGAGGCGCCGTCGCGCTTGCCGCCGGTGAGGAGGGTGGCGCCCGCCTCGACCGCCTCCCGCACCCACGCCTCGACGCGCTGCGCGGCCTCCTCGCTGACCAGCGGGCCGACATCGGTGGCGTCGTCGCCCGGGTCGCCGGTGACCTGCGCCTCGACGGCGGCGACGATACGCGGCAGCAGCCGGTCGTACACCGACGCGTCGGCGATCACCCGCTGCACGGAGATGCAGGACTGACCGCCCTGGTAGTTGGAGAAGGTCGCGATGCGCTGCGCGGCCCAGTCCAGGTCCTCGTCGCGTCCGAAGTCGGCGAGGACGACCGCCGCGCCGTTGCCCCCGAGCTCCAGGGTGCAGTGCTTGCGCGGCACCGAGTCCATGATGGCGTAGCCGACCTTCTCGGAGCCGGTGAAGGAGATCACCGGCAGCCGCTCGTCCCGGACGAGGGCGGGCATACGGTCGTTGGGGACCGGGAGGATGCTCCAGGAGCCGGCGGGCAGCTCGGTCTCGGCGAGCAGCTCACCGAGGATCAGAGCGGACAGGGGCGTGGCGGGCGCCGGCTTCAGGACGATCGGGGCGCCGGCCGCGATCGCCGGGGCGATCTTGTGCGCGCACAGGTTCAGCGGAAAGTTGAACGGCGCGATACCGAGGACGACGCCCTTGGGGAAGCGGCGGGTGAACGCGAGCCGCCCCTGGCCGCCGGCGTCGGTGTCCAGGCGCTGCGCCTCGCCGCCGTTGAACCGGCGGGCCTCCTCGGACGCGAAGCGGAAGACCGAGACGGCGCGGCCGACCTCGCCGCGGGCCCACTTCATCGGCTTGCCGTTCTCGGCGGAGATCAGCCGGGCGATCTCCTCGGTGCGCTCGACGAGGCGCCGGCTGACCTGGTCCAGGGCGGCGGCGCGGACGTGGGCGGGGGTGGCGGCGAACGCGTCCCGCACGGCGTACGCGGCGGCCACGGCCTCCTCGACCTGGGCATCGGTCGGCACGCTCACCGTGCCGACGACCCGGCCGTCCCAGGGGGAGGTGACGTCGAGGGCGGCCTCACCGGTGGCCTGGCGGCCGGCGAGCCAGAAGGCGTGGGTGGAAGTCATGTGGAGTCCCGGCCCTTCCGCGTAGGGGGTGTACTGGCTTTTCCGGGTCCACGGTAGGGGCGCACCGCCGAGCGGGCGCTTGTCCGGCACGTACGGATACCGAACGGCAGTACGCCGCATCGGCACAAAGCCCTTGCCGGGGGCTCCGAGGGCTCCAACCACCGCGCCGGCCCTGCGGCCACCCCCGACGCACCGCCCCCTGCACGGCCGCGCCGCCGATCGTCCCTTCCGCACGCACGGCACGGCCCCCGAGAACCACACCCGCCCGCAACCGGGCGGCCGCGAAGACACCACTGCGGACCCCGGTGCCACCCCCGACGCACCGCCCCCTGCACGGCCGCGCCGCCGACCGCCCCCTCCGCACGCACGGCACGGCCCCCGAGAACCACACCCACCCGCAACCGGGCGGCCGCGAAGACACCACTGCGGACCCCGGTGCCACCCAACGGCACATCCCCCAACGGGTCGTGGAGGGGAGACGTCCTGGTTCGGCGGTGTCTTCCCGCCGCCGCGACCGGAATGCCGCGGCTGCCCCCAACGCTGCGGAGCCGGCGGGCCGAAATCGTCACCTCACGGTGGACACCCGCGCGTGGCTCGCACGAGAGACACGGCCCGCGGCCGGACCGGCGGGACCGGCGGGACCGCTCCGGCGCCGCTCAGCCGGCCTCGGACGACGTCGCCTTGAGGGCCAGCCACAGCTCCATGCGGACGTCCGGATCGTCGAGGGAGCGGCCGAGGATCTCCTCGACCCGGCGCATGCGGTAGCGCAGGGTGTGCCGGTGGACGCCGAGATCGGCCGCCGCGGCGTCCCACTGGCCGTGCCGGGAGAGCCAGGCGCGCAAGGAGGCGACGAGGTCGCCGCGGCCGGTCGCGTCGTGTTCGCGCAGTGCGCGCAGCAGCCCGTCGGCGAACGCCCTGACCGCGTCGTCGGCGAGCAGCGGCAGTACGGACCCGGCGGCCATGTGCTCGTGCTCCACCAGCACCCTGCCCCGCCGTCTGGCCACCGACAGCGCCTGCTCGGCCTGCTTGTAGGCGGCGGACGCGGCGATCGGTCCGGCCGGGGCGGACAGTCCGATCACCAGGTCCTCGTCGGCCTTGCGGGCCGTCTCCCGCGCGGCGGCGTGGTCACGGCAGGCGGCCACCGCGGCGCCCCCGTCGGCGGCCAGCACGACCAGCCGGTCCCCCTCCGGCACGACCAGGACCACCTCACCGGAGCGGGCGGCGGCGGACTCCGCGGTCTCGGCGAGGGCCGCGAGGCCCTCCCCGTCGGTCTCGGAACCGGCGGCGACGATGATCCGGAAGGGCGCGTCGAGCAGGCCGCCGTACAGGTCCCCGGCCACCGCGCGGGCGTGATCCGGTTCCCCGGCGAGCAGCATGCGCAGCACGGCGGCGCCGATCCGCTGTTCGGCCGCGTGCAGGGAGCGGGAGCGTTCCGTGGTCAGGGTGAGCAGGGCGATGGCGGAGTGGACGGCGTACCGCTCGGCGGTGCCGAGGGCCGCCGCCGTGCCGACGGCGAGCGCCGCGCGGGGGCGGCGTCCGGTGCCGAGGGAGTGCAGTTCGACCCGGTCCTCGTGGTCCGGTCCTGCCACGACGGAGGAGGCGGGCGCGGGCCGCTCCCGCAGCCGGGTCACGTCCGCGGTGAGCCGTGCGGCGCGCCGGCCCGCCCACTCCGGTGCCGTGGCGACGACGGCACCGGAGGCGTCGTACAGCGCGGCCCATCCGTCGACCTGGGCGGCGAGCGCGGCCAGCAGGCCTTCCGGGCCGCCGGTCAGCGTCTGTCTGGTCAGTTCCCGCTGGGCGGCGAAGCCGGCGGTCACCGCGCGGTACTGATCGGCGGCGATGGCGGCGGACACGGCCTTGCTGATCGCGAGGAAGGGGGTGCGGCGCGGCACCTCCAGCAGCGGCAGGCCCTCCGCGCGTGCCGCGTCGACGAGGGCGTCGGGGATGTCGTCGTAGTGGACGCCGACGGCGAAGCCGAGTCCGACGACGCCCGCCCCGGCCAGCCGCTTCACGTAGCGGCGCATCGCCTCCCGGTCCTCGGCGTCGAGCTTGAGCGCGGTGATCAGCAGCAGTTCCCCGCCCTCCATGTAGGGCACGGGGTCGGCGAGTTCACTGGCGTGCGCCCAGCGGACGGGCACGTCGAGGCGGTCCTCGCCCGCGCGCACGGTCAGCTTGAGCGCGGAGTGGTGGACGAGCGAGGCGAGCGTCGGGGGCATCGGGGCCTTGAGCCTTCGGGTCTGCGTCGGGTGGGTGAGCAGTCGGTGATCTCTTGGCCGCGGCGTATGAACGGCCTGTGTCGATTCTGCCTCACTGTACGGTCACCGGCTCCCCGGTCCGCTCACTTCCGCAGGTCCACCAGCAGCGGCGGCGCGTGCTCGCCCTCGACGTTCGTCAACGACAGCACCGCGTGCCCCGCGGGCACCGCGTGCGCCAGCTCGGAGGCGGACCAGCGCTCCCGCTCGACCTGCCGTACCGTCACCGCGTCCGTCGTCACCGCCTTGCCCGTCACCAGCTTGCGCAGTGCGTGCAGGGCACGGGTCATCGGCTGGTCGGCGAAGACCGTGTGCTTGGCGACCTCCGTCGTCTCCACCCACTCGGTTCCCCAGGTCTGCGCGAACCGGTTGCCGTCCCAGGTGGTGACACCGGAGAACGCCATCCGGCAGCCCACGGCTCCGTAGAGCGGCCCGTGCAGCGCCTCGGGCACGTCGGCGACGGAGCGCAGGACGAGCAGCACGCCCGCGTTCTGCGCGCGCAGCCGCTGGATGCGCCGCACCGACTCCGCGGTGACCGTACCGGTCGCGTCGTCCAGGACCAGGCAGGCGAAGTGCGTGCGCCGGCCCTCCCGGACGACGGCGTGGAACTGTGCGAGCACCAGCCTCGTGATCAGCCGGCCGGCCTCCTCGTGACCGCGCTCGGGCAGGTCGATCCGCACCCGCAGGGGGTGGTGGGCGACCGCGCGCAGGGAGAACGGCCGGCTGGGGCCACCACCGCCGAAGAAGTCCGCGAACACCGGCCGGTCGAGCAGGGCCAGCCGGTCGGCGAGGGCCCGGCCGGGGTCGCCCGGCGTGCCCGTCTGCCGTGCGCGCGCGTCGAGTTCACGCCGCATGACGGCGTCGCCGCTCACGGCGAGCGCCTCCCGCAGCGTCGTCAGCGCCTCCTCCTCGCCCTCCAGCAGTTCGCGCAGCTCCGGCAGGGCGGGGAAACGGCCGTGCACCGCCCGGTACGGGCCGAGCAGCTGTGCCAGCGCGGTGGCGGCGCTCTGCGTGCTGACCGTCTCGAGGTCGCCCGCCAGCGCCTCGGCGAGGAAGGCGGCGGCCTCGTCCGGGTCGTCGGACTCGGCGTACGGGTCCAGGTCGTGTGCCGAGGACGGATCTCCGATCCGCACGATCACGTCGAAGGTGTCGTCCGCGCCGAGGGGGTCACCGGCCGCGGAGACGGCGACCACGGCGCAGCGCCCGGTGAGCGCCTGAAGCGCCAGTGCCTCGGTCACCGGTTCGACGAGCGTGCGGGTCTTGCCGGATCCGGAGGGGCCGACGGCGAGCAGCGACGTGCCGAGCACATCCGGGCCGAGGGCCGCCCCGGCGTCGTGGTACGGCTCCGGGGCGCCTTCGGTGGCCACCCAGCGGCCGATCCGGACCTGCTCGCTGAGCAGGTCGTGGCGGGCGGTCCGGCGCGGCAGGTCCCGGGCGCCGGAGGGGTGGGTCCAGGCCGCGCCGGCCTGCCGCAGGACGGTGTCGCGGAACGCGGCCGCGGTGGCGGCGCGGCGGGTGGTGGCGAAGGCATGCCCGATACGGGCGCAGTCGACGTCGTTCATACGGCCGCCGGCGACCTCGGCGGTGAGCAGGTCGGCGGCCTCGTGCTGGCCCGCGTCCCGCAGTTCGGGCCACTGGGAGCGGGGGCGGTCGGGCACGGGGGCGCCGGGTGCGGTGCTCTCCCGGCGCCGGGCGAGCAGCTCCTTCGCGTACGGCAGCCAGCCGCCGAGTCGGGCAAACGGCCACACCACGAGCAGCGTGACGACCGCGTACAGGGTGTTCGTGTAGACCACGGACGCCATCAGATCGTAGCTGTCCATGATCAGCACGGTCAGGGAGAGCAGGGGATCGACGAGCGGCACCGGGGACCATCCGACGAGCGGGAACGCCTCGGGGAAGACGAAACTGAGGGCGACCAGGGCAAGGAGGGCGGCGATCAGGGCCCGGGCGGGCTGCGGCCTGCGGGCCACGTAGTAGCGGACGATGGCGCGCCAGCTGCCCAGCACGGCCACCGCGACGGCCAGTACGGCGAAGGAGACGCCTTCGTAGACGACGAGGGCCTCCGCCCCCGGGGCCGGCACCTCGCGTCCCTCGAACACCTTGGGTGAGATGACGGTGCCGCCCCACCACCACGCGTCGGGTGTGAAGGCCCGCAGGGGGGCCATCTGGTACGAGGTGACACCGCGCTGCCAGAGCGACCAGACGAGCGCCGCGACGGCGAGCGGAACGAGCATGCCGGCGACCGTCACCGGTGCGATCCGTTCCGGGACGGCCTTCGGCGGGCGGTAGCCGAAGCGCCAGATCCCGGGGCGGGCGGCGGGCCTCGCCTCGTCGAGCCAGTCGGCGACGGCGGACGAGGACCGGGGTGCCGCACCGGGGGCGGGCGGTACACCCGGCGCCCGGCTCGGGCGCGGTGGCGCCGCCGGTACCTCCGGTGGCGCGGCCGGTCGCGGTACGGGGTGGGCATGCGTGCCCCGCGCGTCCTGGGTACCGTCGCTGTCCATCGCCCCTGCCCCCTGAGCTGCCGCTCCATCCGCCGTCAGCGAGCCAATCTAACGCCCCGACAGGCGGAGTCCACCGCTTACGCGGCCGTTGCCGGGCGGGGGCGGGCTCGGCCCACCGCGCTCGCGGGTCGCCTCCCCCGCTCTCGGCTCCGCTCGGCGGGAGGGAGACACGAGCCCGCAGCCGGGTATGTCCACCACGGACAACCCGGTCCCCCGGACAACGCCCACATGGAGCATGCCCAGCCTCCGTGAGCGGACCTAACCTGCGGGAAGAGAAGGAACAGCGTCCGTTGCACCCCCCAGGAGCCCCGCATGACCGCACTTCCGCAGGAGCGCCGCGTCGTCACCGCCATCCCCGGACCCAAGTCGCAGGAGCTGCAGGCCCGTCGTACGGCCGCGGTCGCGCAGGGCGTGGGCTCCGTACTGCCCGTGTTCACCGCCAGGGCCGGCGGCGGGATCATCGAGGACGTCGACGGCAACCGGCTGATCGACTTCGGTTCCGGCATCGCGGTGACGTCCGTCGGCGCCTCCGCCGAGGCCGTCGTCCGCCGCGCCTCCGCCCAGCTCGCCGACTTCACGCACACCTGCTTCATGGTCACGCCGTACGAGGGGTACGTGGCCGTCGCGGAGGCGCTCGCCGAGCTGACCCCGGGCGACCACGCCAAGAAGTCCGCCCTGTTCAACAGCGGCGCGGAGGCCGTCGAGAACGCCGTCAAGATCGCGCGTGCGTACACCGGGCGGCAGGCGGTCGTGGTGTTCGACCACGGCTACCACGGACGCACCAACCTCACCATGGCGCTGACCGCGAAGAACATGCCGTACAAGCACGGCTTCGGCCCGTTCGCGCCCGAGGTGTACCGCGTCCCGGTCGCCTACGGCTACCGCTGGCCGACCGGCCCCGGGAACGCGGGCCCCGAGGCCGCCGCGCAGGCCATCGACCAGATCTCCAAGCAGGTCGGCGCCGAGAACGTGGCCGCGATCATCATCGAGCCGGTGCTCGGCGAGGGCGGCTTCATCGAGCCGGCGAAGGGCTTCCTGCCGGCGATCGCCGCCTTCGCCCAGGACAACGGCATCGTCTTCGTCGCCGACGAGATCCAGTCCGGCTTCTGCCGCACCGGCCAGTGGTTCGCCTGCGAGGACGAGGGCATCGTCCCGGACCTGATCACCACGGCGAAGGGCATCGCGGGCGGTCTGCCGCTGGCCGCCGTCACCGGCCGCGCGGAGATCATGGACGCCGCGCACCCGGGCGGTCTGGGCGGCACCTACGGCGGCAACCCGGTGGCCTGCGCGGGCGCGCTCGGCTCCATCGAGACGATGAAGGAGCTGGACCTCAACGCGAAGGCGAAGGCGATCGAGGCGGTCATGAAGACCCGCCTCACCGCCATGGCCGAGAAGTTCGACCTCATCGGCGAGGTCCGCGGCCGCGGCGCGATGATCGCCATCGAACTCGTCAAGGACCGTGGCACCAAGGAGCCCCACCCCGAGGCGACCGCCGCCCTGGCGAAGGCCTGCCACCAGGAGGGCCTGCTGGTCCTGACCTGTGGCACCTACGGCAACGTGCTGCGCTTCCTGCCCCCGCTGGTCATCGGCGAGGACCTGTTGAACGAGGGCCTCGACATCATCGAGCAGGCGTTCGCGCGCATCTGAGCCGGCATCGGGGCAGGTGAGCCGCCTGCCCCGCATCGCCATGGCCGGTGAACGGCAGAGCATGTGAAGAAGGTGTGCGGGGTGGATGGCAGGAGTCCGTGGGCCCTGTCGCCGGGCCACCCCCTGCCGTAGGTTTCTCGGCGGATGAGAGATACACCCCGCCCACGGGGAACCGCGGGCGGATCGGGCCGGGGCCTCCCCAGCTTCGACCTGGCAGTGCCCTCGCGCACACACAACCGGGGCCGGAAGGCCTCGGGTCTCCTCACGATCGGACGGTCGCCCGCCCCACACCCCCCGGGGCGCGCGGCGTTCCGATCCGGACGTCCGTCCGGGCACCTCATACGGCAAGCCGTTCCCGAAGGGCCGGCGCTCTCCCCCCTTGCGCCGGCCCTTCGGCGTTCCCGGTCGAGGGCCCTTCCCGGTCGCCGGCCTGCGAAGCTGGGCGGCATGCTGCTGCTCGGACCGCCCCTGCTTCTCTTCGCGCTGATCACCTGGCAGGTCGTCGCCGACGGACCGCTGGTGGATCTCGACGAGCGGCTGAGCGAGGACCTCGTTCATCCGGACCGGGCCTCCGAGGTGCTCGCCGACCTCGGCAACATCCAGGTGGCCGTGCCGGTCCTGATGGTGGCGCTGGCCTACGTCGCGTGGCACGGACGGACGAGACGCAGGGACCGCTGGTGGCTGCCGCCCCTCGCCGGGGCGGCGGCCATGGTGCTGGTACCGGCGCTGGTCGCGCCCCTGAAGGAGTGGACCGACCGTCCGGGCACGCCGGCCGTGCCCCCGGCGGTCGGCTACTACCCCTCCGGCCACACCGCCACCGCCGTCGTGGCGTACGGCGCGGCCACGCTGCTGCTCCTTCCGCTGCTGCGGTCACCTGCCGTGCGCCGTTCACTGGTCGTGCTCTGCGGCGCCCTGGTGCTGGGCGCCTCCTTCGGGCTGGTGCGCCGGGGCTACCACTGGCCGCTGGACGTGGTGGCCAGTTGGTGCCTCGGCGCGGTGCTGCTGACCGGTCTGTGGCTGCTGGTCGGCCGAGGCAGCGGGCGAAGGTCCACGGGAACGCCCCGCCGGCGCACCGGATCCGGTCAGGGGATGTCCGGCGGATCAGCCGGAGGCAAGCGACGATATCCGGCCGGCTGAGCCGAGTGGGCTCGGGTGCGTTCAGCCGCGAGGCGGAGGAGGGCGGCGGCGCGGAACATCGGCAACCGACGACAACGCCGCGGACGAGCGCACCGGACCCCACGTCCCAGCATGAGCCGCCGGACACCCCCTGACCGGCCGGGTCGTCGTCCGCGCTCAGCTGTCGAAGCCCAGGCCCAGTCTGTCCATGGTCCGCAGCCACAGGTTGCGGTGCCCGCCCCGCGCGTCCGCCCGGGCCAGCGACCACTTGGTGAGGGCGATGCCGGTCCAGGCGAACGGCTCCGGCGGGAACGGCAGGGGCTTCCTGCGCACCATCTCCAGCTCCGTCCGCTCGGTCCGCTCCCCCGCCAGCAGGTCCAGCATCACCTCGGCACCGAAACGGGTGGCACCGACGCCGAGCCCCGTGTAGCCCGCCGCGTACGCCACCCTCCCGGTGTGCGCCGTGCCGAAGAACGCCGAGAAGCGGGAGCAGGTGTCGATGGCGCCGCCCCAGGCGTGGGTGAAGCGGACACCCTCCAACTGCGGGAAGCAGGTGAAGAAGTGCCCGGCGAGCCTGGCGTACGTCTCCGGGCGGTCGTCGTACTCGGCGCGCACCCGGCCGCCGTACGGATAGATCGCGTCGTAGCCGCCCCACAGGATCCGGTTGTCGGTGGACAGTCGGAAGTAGTGGAACTGGTTGGCGCTGTCCCCGAGGCCCTGGCGGTTCTTCCAGCCGATCGAGGCGAGCTGTCCTTCGGTGAGCGGCTCGGTCATCAGGGCGTAGTCGTAGACCGGGACGGTGTAGGCGCGGACCCGTCGGACCAGGCTGGGGAAGATGTTGGTGCCGAGGGCGACCGTGCGGGCGCGGATCGCCCCGTACGGGGTGTGCACGGCCATGCCGGCGCCGTAGGGCTTCAGCCGGAGGGCGGGGGTGTGCTCGTAGACGCGGACCCCGAGGTCGAGGCAGGCCCGCTTCAGCCCCCAGGCGAGCTTGGCGGGATGGAGCATGGCCACGCCACGGGGGTCGTAGAGGCCGGCCTCGAAGGTCGGGGAGTTGACCTGGTCCCGTACGGCCTGGGTGTCCAGGTACTCGATGCCGTCGGCGAGGCCCTTGGCCCGAATCTCCTCGTACCAGTCCCTGAGCTCCCGGGCCTGGTACGGCTCGGTGGCGACGTCGATCTCGCCGGTGCGTTCGAAGTCGCAGTCGATCGAGTGGCGGGCGACCGTCTCCTCGATGGCGTCGAGGTTGCGGGCGCCCAGCCGCTCCAGGGTGTGGATCTCGTCGGGCCAGCGGGTCAGTCCGTTGGGCAGACCGTGGGTGAGGGAGGCGGCGCAGAATCCGCCGTTGCGGCCGGAGGCGGCCCAGCCCACCTCTCGGCCCTCCACCAGCACCACGTCCCGTGCGGGGTCGCGCTCCTTCGCGATCAGCGCGGTCCACAGTCCGCTGTAACCGCCGCCGACGACGAGCAGGTCACAGGTCTCGGCTCCGGTGAGGGCCGGCTCGGGTGCGGGCCTGCCGGGGTCGTCCAGCCAGAAGGAGACCGGCCGGGCCTCGGAAAGGGATTTCGTCCAGCGGCTCATGGCGCTCGGGGCCATGATTTCAACTCCCTACAGGGGACTGCGGTGCGCTTTTCTATGCCTTCTGCCGGTTACGGCGGTTACCGATGGCCATGGAGACCAGTACCAGCAGGACGGCGATGACGAACATGGCCGTCCCGATGACATTGATCTGTACGGGCGTTCCGCGCTGGGCGGACCCCCAGACGAACATCGGGAACGTGACGGTGGAGCCGGCGTTGAAATTGGTGATGATGAAATCGTCGAAGGAGAGCGCGAAGGCGAGCAGCGCGCCCGCCGCGATGCCGGGGGCCGCGATCGGCAGGGTGACCCGGAGGAACGTCTGCACCGGGCCGGCGTACAGGTCCTGCGCCGCCTGCTCCAGGCGGGGGTCCATCGACATCACGCGTGCCTTGACGGCGACCACGACGAAGCTGAGGCAGAACATGATGTGGGCGATCAGGATCGTCCAGAAGCCCAGCTGAGCACCCATGTTGAGGAACAGGGTGAGCAGCGAGGCGGCCATGACCACCTCGGGCATCGCCATCGGGAGGAAGATCAGCGAGTTCACCGCGCCGCGGGCGCGGAAGCGGTAGCGGACCAGCGCGAAGGCGATCATCGTGCCGAGGAGGGTGGCGCCGAGCGTCGCCCACAGCGCGATCTGGAGGCTGAGCGACAGCGAGGCGCACAGTCCGGAGACACCGCAGGGGTCCTGCCACGCCTCCGTGGAGAATTCCTGCCAGGTGTAGTTGAAGCGCCCCTTCGGATTGTTGAAGGAGAACACCGTCACGATCACGTTCGGCAGGATGAGATACGCGAGCGTCAGCAGTCCCGCGATGACGACGAAATGGCGCTTGAGCCAGTTGACGAAGGTCATTTTAAACCAGATCCTCCGTGCCGGACTTGCGGATGTAGACCGTGATGATGGCGAGGATCGCGGCCATCAGGATGAACGAGAGTGCCGCGGCCGTCGGATAGTCGAGGATCCTCAGGAATTGGGACTGGATGACGTTTCCGACCATGCGGGTGTCGGTGGAGCCGAGCAGATCCGAGTTGATGTAGTCGCCGGACGCCGGGATGAAGGTCAGCAGCGTGCCGGAGACCACGCCCGGCATCGACAGCGGGAAGGTGACCCGGCGGAAGGTGGTCGACGGTGTGGCGTAGAGGTCGTTCGCCGCCTCGTGCAGCCGGGGATCGATACGCTCCAGTGAGGTGTAGAGCGGCAGGATCATGAACGGCAGGAAGTTGTACGTCAGACCGCAGACCACCGCGAGCGGGGTGGCGAGCACCCGGTCCCCTGCGGTCCAGCCGAGCCACGCCGTGACGTCCAGGACGTGCAGGGTGTTCAGGACGTCGACCACCGGGCCGCCGTCGGCGAGGATCGTCTTCCAGGCGAGGGTGCGGATCAGGAAGCTGGTGAAGAACGGCGCGATCACCAGGATCATGATCAGATTCCGCCAGCGTCCCGCGCGGAAGGCGATCAGATACGCCAGCGGGTAGCCGAGCAGCAGGCACAGCACGGTCGCGGAGGCCGCATAGAGCACCGAGCGGACGAACTGCGGCCAGTAGTCGGACAGCGCGTCCCAGTAGGTGGCGAAGTGCCAGGTGACCCGGTAGCCCTCCTCCAGTGAGCCCGTCTGCACGGACGTGGAGGCCTGGTAGATCAAGGGCAGCGCGAAGAAGACGAAGAGCCACAGCAGGCCGGGCAGCAGGAGCAGGTACGGCGTCCAGCGGCCCCGCTTGCGCGGGGGCTTCTTCCGCCCGGCGGGCTCGGGGGCGGGCGCCACGGGTGGCGCCTCGGTGACGGTGGCCATCAGGCGACCTCTTCCTCGACCGTCTCGACGCCGGCGTCGATGTCCTGAGCCGCGTCCAGGCCGAAGGTGTGGGCCGGGTTCCAGTGCAGGACGACCTCGGCGCCGGGTGCCAGCCGGGCGTCGCGGTCGATGTTCTGGACATAGACCTCGAAGCCGGAGCAGACCGGGCTGTCGACGACGAACTGCGTGGAGACACCGATGAAGCTGGAGTCGGCGATCCGGCCGGTGATGCGGTTGCGGCCCTCGGGTATCTCACCGGCGTGGTCGGCGTGGGTGAGGGAGATCTTCTCCGGGCGCACCCCGACCAGCACCTTGCCGCCGGTGGTCGCGGGGGCGCTGTTGCGGGCCTCGGGCAGGATCAGCTTGCCGCCGCCCGCATTCAGTACGAGCTCTCCGCCGGACACCGAGTCGACCTCGGCCTCGATGAAGTTGGAGGTCCCGAGGAAGTTGGCGACGAAGGTGGTCCGCGGGTTCTCGTAGAGGTCGGCGGGCGAGCCGAGCTGCTCGACCCGGCCCGCGTTCATCACGGCGACCGTGTCGGCCATGGTCATGGCCTCCTCCTGGTCGTGCGTGACATGCACGAAGGTGATGCCGACCTCGGTCTGGATGCGTTTCAGCTCCAGCTGCATCTGGCGGCGCAGCTTGAGGTCGAGGGCGCCGAGCGGCTCGTCGAGGAGGAGCACCTTGGGGTGGTTGATCAGCGCGCGGGCCACGGCGACGCGCTGCTGCTGGCCGCCGGAGAGCTGGTGCGGCTTCTTGCGGGCCTGTTCGCCGAGCTGGACCAGCTCCAGCATCTCCTCGACCTGCTTCTTCACGCTCTTGATGCCCCGCCGGCGCAGGCCGAAGGCGACGTTCTCGAAGATGTCGAGGTGCGGGAAGAGGGCGTAGGACTGGAAGACCGTGTTCACCGGCCGTTTGTAGGGCGGGAGCGCGGTGACGTCCTGGTCGCCGAGGTGGACGGTGCCGACGGAGGGCTCCTCCAGACCGGCGATCATGCGCAGGGTGGTGGTCTTGCCGCAGCCGGACGCGCCGAGCAGGGCGAAGAAGGAACCCTGCGGAACGGTCAGGTCGAGCGGGTGCACGGCCGTGAAGGAGCCGTAGGTCTTGCCGATGCCGGTGAGGCGGACGTCCCCGCTGGTGCCGGGCGCGGTGGTGTGTTCGGTGGTCTTCATCTCGTCACGCCCCAGTGAGCTTCGCGAACTTCTCTTCGAATTCCGTTTCTTCCTTGGAGCTCAGGGAGCGGAAGGCACGGGACTTGGCCTGCATGGCCTTGTCGGGCAGGATCAGCGGGTTGTTCGCCGCGTCCTCGTCGATCTTCGCGAGCTCGCCCTTCACTCCTTCGACCGGACAGACGAAGTTGATGTAGGCGGCGAGCTCCGCGGCGGCCTTCGGCTCGAAGTAGTAGTCGATGAGCCGCTCGGCGTTGGTCTTGTGCCGGGCCTTGTTCGGGACCAGCAGGTTGTCGCTGGACATCATGTAGCCGCTGTCGGGGATCAGGAAGTCGATGTCCGGGTTGTCCGCCTTGAGCTGAACGACGTCTCCGGCCCAGGCCACACAGGCGGCGAAATCGCCCTTGGTGATGTCCGCCGTGTAGTCGTTACCGGTGAAGCGGCGGATCTGGCCCTTGTCGACGGACCTCTGGATCCGGGCGAGCGCCGCGTCGTAGTCGTCGGCGGTGAACTTCTCCGGCTCCTTGTCCATGTCGAGCAGGGCCAGGCCCATCGTGTCGCGCATCTCGGTGAGGAGACCGACGCGGCCCTTGAGCTTGGGGTTGTCGAGCAGGTCGGAGAGGGTCTTCACCTCGACGCCGTCGAGCGCCTTCTTGTTGTAGGCGATGACGGCCGCGATGCCCTGCCAGGGGTAGGAGTAGGCGCGTCCCGGGTCCCAGTCGGGGCTGCGGAACTGGGGCGAGAGGTTGGCGAAGGCGTTCGGGAGGTTGGCGGGGTCGAGCTTCTGCACCCAGCCGAGGCGGATCAGGCGGGCGGCGAGCCAGTCGGTGAGGACGATGACGTCCCGGCCGGTGTCCTGGCCGGCGGCGAGCTGCGGCTTGATCTTGCCGAAGAACTCGGTGTTGTCGTTGATGTCCTCGGTGTACTTGACCCTGATGCCGGTGCGCTCGGTGAACGCGTCCAGCGTGGGGTGCCGGCGCCCGCTCTCGTCGACATCCATGTACTCGGTCCAGTTGGAGAAGTTGACGGACTTCTCCTCCTTCGAGTGGTCCTCGGCCGAGACGCCGCCCTGGGTGTTTCCGGCGGCGGGGATGCCGCAGGCGCTCAGTGCGCCGAGTCCGCCGACCATCAGCGCGCCGCCCGTGGAGGCGCGCAGCAGCGAACGGCGGGTCAGCCCCGCCCTTCCGTTGCGGAAACTGCGCCGCACGGCGGCCTCCTGGGCCGGTGAGAGGCGGTCGGGCTCGTACTGCTCCATGCGCGTGGTGCCCTTTCGGGAGGATGGCCGCGGTCGGGCGGCCTGGCTGCTATCGGTCCCCGAAGACGGTGCGGTGCCAGTCCTTGCGGACGACCGCCG
Source organism: Streptomyces sp. NPDC086080 (assembly GCF_044540255.1). Taxonomy (NCBI): domain Bacteria; kingdom Bacillati; phylum Actinomycetota; class Actinomycetes; order Kitasatosporales; family Streptomycetaceae; genus Streptomyces; species Streptomyces sp. NPDC086080. The sequence goes on along the minus strand of NZ_JBITRU010000006.1, from coordinate 278,754 downwards.
TGTTGTCGAACATGACGTGCTTGACCTGGGTGTACTCCTCGAACGAGTACGCGGACATGTCCTTGCCGAAGCCGGACGCCTTGTATCCGCCGTGCGGCATCTCGCTGATGATCGGGATGTGGTCGTTGATCCACACGCACCCCGCCTTGATCTCCCGGGTGGCCCGGCCCGTCCGGTACACGTCCCGGCTCCAGGCGGAGGCGGCGAGCCCGTACGGGGTGTCGTTGGCCAGTGCGATGCCCTCGTCGTCGGTGTCGAAGGGCAGGACGACCAGCACGGGACCGAAGATCTCGGACTGCACGACCTCGCTGTCCTGCGCCGCGTCGGCGATGAGTGTGGGGAGATAGTACGCGCCGTTCCCCAAATCGCCCAGGGGTGCCTCTCCGCCGGTCACCACGCGCGCGTAGGCGCGCGCCCGGTCGACGAAGCCGGCCACCCGGTCGCGCTGGACGTGCGAGATCAGCGGGCCCAGGTCGGTGCCGGGAGCGAAGGGATCGCCGAGACGGACGGTCTCCATCAGGGCGGCGGTGCGCTCGACGAAGGCCTCGTAGAGCGGCCGCTGCACATACGCGCGCGTGGCGGCGGTGCAGTCCTGCCCGGTGTTGATCAGCGCGCCCGCGACCGCGCCGTTGGCCGCGGCGTCGAGGTCGGCGTCGTCGAAGACGACGAAGGGGGCCTTGCCGCCGAGCTCCAGGTGGAGGCGCTTGACGGTGGCGGTGGCGATCTCGGCGACCCGTTTGCCGACGGCGGTGGAACCGGTGAAGGAGGTCATGGCCACATCGGGGTGGCCGACCAGGTGCTCGCCGGCCTCCTTGCCGGTGCCCGTGACGATATTGATCACACCGTCCGGGATCCCGGCGTCGGTGGCGGCCTGCGCGAAGAGCAGCGAGGTCAGCGGGGTGAGCTCGGCGGGCTTGAGCACGATGGTGTTGCCCGCGGCGATCGCCGGGAGAATCTTCCAGGCGGCCATCTGGAGCGGGTAGTTCCAGGGGGCGATGGAGCCGACCACGCCGATGGGCTCGCGGCGGACGTACGAGGTGTGGTCGCCCGAGTACTCGCCCGCCGACTGGCCCTGGAGATGGCGGGCGGCGCCGGCGAAGTAGGCGATGTTGTCGATCGTGCCCGGCACGTCGAACTCGCGGCTCAGCTTCAGGGGCTTGCCGCACTGCAGTGACTCCGCGCGGGCGAAGTCCTCCGCGCGGTCGGCGACCACGGCCGCGAACCGGTGCAGGGCGTCGGAGCGCTCACCGGGGGTGGCACCGGCCCAGCCCGGGAACGCCTCCCGCGCGGCGGCGACGGCGGCGTCGACGTCGTCGGGGCCGGCGAGGTCGTAGGCGTACACCTCGGCGCCGGTGGCCGGGTCGACGACCGTGTGGATACGTCCCGAGGTGCCCTTCGTCAGGCGGCCGGCGATGAACTGCGCCCCGTCCGCGAACCGGTCCTGGGCGGGAAACCGTTCCGGGGTGGTGTTGCCCGGGTTGTGCATGTCGCGCTCCTCCGTGTCCCCGAGGGGGCGGCGTGGCTCCAGCTCGATTTGAGTGCCGATCCTGACAGAGCGATGAGACACCAACAAGTGATTCCGTTGTTTAATTTTGATTACGCAACGGAATCTGTCGACCGGGGTGTCGAGCGGCCACGGAAAAGACACGACGGAATGTCAGTGGCTCCTGCCAGACTCGTGTGTGCGGAAGAGATCACGGGGGTGGAGATGAGCGGGGCGACGGAGGCGATCGGTTCCAGGGAGGGGCTGATCGAGGCGCTGGGGGCCGGGGCGAGGGTGAAGTACCTGCACTTCTGGGGCCACCGGCCCCTGCCCGACGGACGGATCGGGGCGAGCTGCCTGAGTCAGTGGTGGCCGTCGCCGTTCACGGTGGAGGGCGTGCAGTACGCGACCGCCGAGCACTGGATGATGGCGGCCAAGGCACGACTGTTCGGGGACCCGGAGGGTGAGCGGCGGGTGCTGGCCGCGGAGCACCCCTCGCAGGCGAAGAAGGCGGGGCGGCTGGTGCGGGGCTTCGACGAGGCACTGTGGCGCCGGGAGCGGTTCGGCATCGTCGTCGAGGGCAGCGTGCACAAGTTCGCGGCGCACGCGGACCTGCGGAGGTTCCTGCTGAACACGGGCGAGCGTGTGCTCGTGGAGGCGAGCCCGGTGGACCGGGTGTGGGGCACAGGCCTCGCGGCGGACGCCGAGGGGGCGATGGACCCGCGGCGGTGGCGGGGGCCCAATCTGCTGGGCTTCGCCCTGATGGAGGCGCGCGGACGGCTCCGCGCCGGTGCCTCCGCCGGGCGGGCGGGCGAGGGGGACGCCGGCACGTGAGGTGACGGGAGGTGTCCGCCGCGGGGGCCGTCCGCTAGGGGGGCGTCCCTCGCCAGGTGGTAAGACGTCCCTGGCTAGGCGGTGAGCAGGATGATGATGCCGAAGGTGATGCCCAGAGCCGTGCCGACCGCGCCGCAGATGATGCCGGCCAGAGCCTGACCCGCGTTCGTGGCCTCGCCCCGCAGGGCCTTGCTCCGGCCGATCCCGCCGAAGATCATGGCCAGCACACCCAGCAGGATGGCCACCGGCCAGAGACAGAAACCGGCGGCCGCGATGATGCCGAGCACGAGCCCGGTGACGCCGAGCCCGTTGCTCGGCAGCGGGGCCATGCCGCCTCCCGAGGGATACCCGAGCGCCGGCGCACCGCCGTACCCGACGGCACCCGGGTAGCCGTACGCGGCCGGGTAGCCGTACGCGGCCGGGCCCGGTCCCTCGGGGCCGATGGGCGGCGGCGGGACGGGAGCGCCCCCGACCGGGGGTGCGAACGGGTTGGCCGCGGGCGCCGGGACGGAATGCGGCACGGGAGTCTGCGGCACGGACGGACCGGCCCACGGCTGGGGGCGCTGCGGCGCCGGAGCGGGGTCGCCGCCCATCGCCGGGAAGGACGTCACCGTCCGCTGATCATGAACGGACGGGGGTGCGGCGGAGAAGGGAGCGGCGGGTGCGGACCACGGCGGGGCATCGCCGGCCACGACCGTCTCGCCCGGGCCACCGGCCGCCCGGCCGCCCGCTCTCCCGCCGTCGGCGCTCCGCTCGTCCGCCGGGGAGCCCGGAGCCCGCGCGCCGTCCCCCGGCAGCGACCAGGGGTCCGGGACGGCCGCGGCAGCCGACGTCTCGGTGCTGCGCGCGTCCACCAGGGAACCGTCCTGCGCCACGGCGTCCCCCGCACCGCCGTCGGCCGGAGCCGGCCACCGGGCTGCTCCAGCATGCGGATCACTCGTCGGCGCACCACCCGCGGTCTGATCCCGCCTCTCGGGCGTCTGCGCGTCGTCGGCCATGCGCTGGGGCCCCCTCCGTCGGACGTCCCGTCATGCTACGGCCTGTGCCCGCACGGTGGGCGCCCGGCCTACGATGATCCCCGAACCGCCCGAACCGCCCGATCAGCCGATCAGCCGATCATCCGCGTCCCGCCGCGACCCGGCCCGGGACGCCGTTCCCGGGAGGAACCATGACCGACCGTCCCGACGCAGCCGCCCCCGGCCGGATCCGCGACCCGCACGCCTTCATCGCCGGACTGCCCAAGGCCGAACTGCACGTCCACCACGTCGGCTCCGCCTCCCCCCGTATCGTCTCGGAGCTGGCCGCCCGCCACCCCGACTCCAAGGTGCCCAGCGACCCCGAGGCCCTGGCCGACTACTTCACCTTCACGGACTTCGCCCACTTCATCGAGGTGTACCTGTCCGTCGTCGACCTGATCCGCACCCCCGAGGACGTCCGGCTGCTGACCTTCGAGGTGGCCCGCGAGCTGGCCCGGCAGCAGGTGCGCTACGCCGAGCTGACCATCACTCCGTTCTCCTCCACCCGCCGCGGCATCGACGAGCGCGGTTTCATGGAGGCCATCGAGGACGCGCGCAAGGCCGCCGAGACCGAGTTCGGGACGGTGCTGCGCTGGTGCTTCGACATTCCGGGCGAGGCCGGTCTGGAGTCCGCCGAGGAGACCGTGCGCATGGCCACCGACGACCGGCTGCGCCCGGAGGGCCTGGTCTCCTTCGGGCTCGGCGGCCCCGAGATCGGTGTGCCCCGCCCCCAGTTCAAGCCGTACTTCGACCGTGCCGTCGCCGCCGGGCTGCGCTCCGTACCGCACGCCGGCGAGACCACGGGCCCGGAGACGGTGTGGGACGCGCTCCACGAGCTGGGCGCCGAACGCATCGGGCACGGCACCAGCTCCGCCCGGGACCCCAAGCTGCTCCAGCACCTGGCCGAGCGGCGCATCCCGCTGGAGGTGTGCCCCACCTCCAACATCGCCACCCGCGCGGTGACCACGCTCGACGAGCATCCCCTCAGGGAGTTCGTCCGGGCCGGGGTCCTGGTGACGATCGGATCCGACGACCCGCCGATGTTCGGCACGGACCTCAACAACGAGTTCGCGGTGGCCGCGCGGCTGCTGGAACTCGACGAGCGGGGCCTGGCCGACCTGGCGAAGAACGCGGTGGAGGCGTCGTTCCTGGACGCCGCCGGCAAGACGCGGCTGGCCGCCGAGATCGACACCTACACCACGTCCTGGCTCGCCTCCTGACCGCCCGGGAAGGGCCGCCATGCAGAACGTGACCGCCGTGGCCCACCGCGGCGACCCCTACCGCGTCCGTGAGAACACCCTCGCCTCGCTGCGTTCCGCGCTCCACCGGGGCGCGGACGCGGTGGAGATCGACGTACGCCTCACCCGGGACGGTGTCCCGGTCCTGCTGCACGACGGGACACTGAAGCGCCTGTGGGACCACGACCGTCCGCTGTCGGCGCTGTCGTGGGAGGAGGTGCGCGGGATCACGCACGACGGAGTGCCCACGCTCCGTGACGCGCTGGCGGCGACGGACGGCAGCCGGGTGATGATCGACCTGCCCGGCACTCCGGACGTCCGCGCGGCCCGCCGGATCGTCGACGTCGTGCGCGAGAGCGGTGCCCAGGACCGCGTGTACTACTGCGCGGGCGCTCCCGCCATGCTCGCCGTGCGCGCGGCGGACCCGTCCGCCGAGATCGCGCTCACCCGGACGACCCGGGCACCGGCCCGCGCGGGCCTCCTCGCGGCGATCCGCCCGCGCTGGCTGAACTACCGCTTCCCTCTGGTGGACCGGGCCCTCGCCCAGCGCGTCCACCGCGACGGGTATCTGCTGTCCGTGTGGACCCCGGACACCCGCCGCTCCATGCGCCGGCTGCTGGCCATGGGAGTCGACTCGATCACCACCAACCGCGTCGACGTCCTGTGCGCACTGCGCGACGGAACGGTTCGTTCCAGTACGTCATGAGGTCGCGCGGGCGGCGGCGACCGGGCCGGTTGTCTCCAGGCGCTTGATCTTTCGCCGTACGACGTACAACGGGATGACGCCGAACACCCCGAACGCCATGTCGATGGCGCTCCACCAGAAGGGGATGCCGCGGACCGGGCCGCAGATCAGGGCGAGGGGGACGACGCCGGCGCAGGCGATCATGCCGAACTCGACCACCCAGATGTTGCGGACGGGGTCCCGGTAGGGGCCGAGGAAGGCGACCGCGATCACGAGGTGGGCGAAGGCGAGCCAGTCGGTGCCGTAGAGGAGGAAGGGGTACTCGGCGTCGGCGGTGTCGAGTCCGTCCCGTACGCGCTCGATCCAGTCCATGAGGCCGGGCAGGTACTCCGGTGCGCCGAGGGAACGCAGCACCTCCTCGCTCCAGCGCAGTTCGTGCACCAGAGGGAAGGCCGTGACGCCGCTGAGCACCAGACAGACGACGAAGAACACCAGCCAGACGCGAATGCCCTTGAGCAGGGCGGCTCTGTCGCTCATGAGGGGAGCGTATCCTGGATTTGAACATGTTCAAAAGTCCTGGCTCCGATGCCGAGGACCCGCTCGGGAGGCACAGTTCGAGCCAGCCCCGGCCACACCGGCCGGAACACAGCCTTCCCGGACACAGTCGTCTCCGTCACCATGGCGACATGGCGGATGCGGCTCCGGAAGTCGTCCGGACACACCTCATTGACCTGTCCACCGTTCCGCTCGACGAGCTCACGGACGTCGACGGACTGGCGCGTGCGCTCGCCGGGCTGCGCAGCCAACTGACGCACGCCGAGGCGCCGTTGTGCCAGGGGCAGCGTCCCTCGTGCGCCGCCGGCGCGACCGGCCGCAGACCGGATCCCGACCTGGCCGTTGTCCCGCGTTAGCCACTTCCGGCTGAGCCGCGACACGGTTTCGGCCGCGGCCACGGGAGCCGTGGCGTCGGAGGACCTGCGTCTGCTGGACTCGGCACGCCACAGCCGTCTCCTTCTCGCACTCGTCGCCATCGGCACCGCTCAGGAGGCGACCGACCGACCGGACAGGCGACCGGCGGATCCGCACGGCCCGCCGACCCTGCCCGCGCACGCGTGGTCACTGTTGTGCCGCATCCACCGGACCGAGCCGCGCACCGTGGAACAGGTGCTGCACGACCCGACGGTCAGCGCGTGGGCGTTCCAGCTCCTGCGACGGCTGGCCCCCGGTGCCGCCGCCACACCGGCGGACCCGCCCTTGTGGGCCGATCGCGCACTGCTGGCCTCCGTCACCGGTGCTGCCGCCATCCGCTCGGGTACGCGCTGCAGCCTGCGCGTTCCGGCCCGGCAGGGCCGGCTGTGGCTGCCCACCCTGGGCGTGACGGCGAAGACCGGCCGTGGTGGGTGGGCCGTGGTGGGTCTGGAGACGGGGCCGCACGGCACCGTCGTCTTCGGTGACAGCGGCTCCGTACGGCTGCCGGACGACCTCACCAGGGCGGCGGACGGGTGGCATCCCTTGCCCGTGATCGATGTTCCGGCCGGTGACGGCGGCACGGCCGGGAGCCTGGTCCTCGACCACCTCTCGCCGCACCGGGACTACCAGGGCCCGCAGGATCCGGCGGCCCTGCCACCGCCCGTGCGCAAGACGTGGGAGCAGCGCGTCGAGGCCGCCTGTGAACTCCTGCGCACACGGCACGCGGACGCCCACCGCCTCGTGCTGGGCACGGTGCGCTCGCTCGTGCCCTGCGAGGAACCGGACCCCGCGCGAGAGATCAGCGTGTCGGTCCCCGACGTCCCGGGACTGGTCGCGATGTCCCTTCCCGACGAGGTTGCGGATGTGGCGGCGGCCCTGATCCATGAGGCGAACCACCAGGTCATGTCGTCCGTCGGGCAGCTCGTGCCCCTGCTCGATCCCTCACCCGTGAGCCCGGACGCACTGTTCTTCGCTCCCTGGAGGGACGATCCGCGGCCCCTGCGCGGCCTGTTGCTGGGCTGTCAGGCGTTCGCCGCCATGACCTCGTTCTGGCGGGCGTGCCGGAGCGAGGTCGGGGAGCGTGCCGATTTCGAGTTCGCCTTTCACCGCTGGCAGGTGCGGGCCGCACTGGCGGCGCTGCACATGGCGACCGGGCTGTCCTGGGCGGGGGCGCAGGTGGTGCGGGAGCTGGCCCGGCTCAACACCCTGTGGTGGAAGGAGCGGGTGGGAGCCGAACCCGAGCGGCTGGCCGCTCTGTGCTGCCGCGATCTGCGCGCGTCCTGGCGGCTCAGCCACCTCGGCGTACGGGACGGGGAGGCCGAGGCCCTGGCCGAGCGGTGGACCGAGGGCGCCCCGCCCCCCGCCGTCCTCCCCGCCGGCCGGCTCGGAACGACGTCGGCCCTGCCCGCCGTCCCGCCGACGCGCCACGCGAGCCGGCTCTGGCTGGCACGGTTGTGGTTCACCGACCGTGGAGGGTTCGCCGATCTGTCCGCGGCCCTCGCCAGGGGCGAGCGCCCGCCGGCCGAACGGGTTCCCACCGGACTCACCGCCGCCGACTGCGCGCTGACGGCCGGTGACGACGCCACGGCGCGGGACCGCTATGCGGCGCTCCTCGCCGCCGCACGGGGCCGGACCCCGGAGCTGGATGTCTGGACAGGTCTCGGGCTCGCGTGCGCACCCCGGGACGGCGGCCTGCTGGCGGTGCGCCCGGAACTGGTCCTCGCGGTCCGGGAGGCACTCGACCGGCGCGGAAGCCGGCGTCCGGATCCCCGGGCACTGGCGCGCTGGCTGGCGGCGGGCGGTTGAGCACCGGGCGCGGGCCCGGCGCTCGACCGGTCAGATGCTGAGCATGTCGATGTCGCAGTTGGCCCGACGGCCCGCGGCCGCGTCGACGGTGGCCGGATGCTCGGGACCGAGGACCTCCCTCATGGTGTTCAGGGCGCTGTCGTAGAGCTCCTGGGCCGCCGCCTCGTCGAACCCCCTCATGTCGTAGGACAGGTTGAGCTTGACGGCAAGGGTGTCCGGGTGCTGCTCGCCGCGCACGTGGACACTGTGGTCCAGGGTCTCGATGCCCAGGTCACGTGCCCGTTCGACCTGTCCGAGCCGTACGAGGTCACTGGCGAGGTTCGTCCGGGCGAGCAGGGTGCGGGCGTGTGTGGGGCTGAGGACCTGGCCGAGCCCTTTCACGGCCTCCTGGTTGAGTTCCAGTGCCTCCTCGGTGCGCTCGAGCAGGCGCAGGGAGACGGCAAGGTTCGTGGCCGTGGAATAGGTGTGCGGGTGGCGCTCCCCCATGGCCTCGGTGCACAGTCGCATGGTCTCGCGGCCGAGCTGGACGGCCGCGGCCACGTCACCGGCGTGTCGCAGGTCGGTGGCGTGGTTGAGGGAAGCCCAGGCCAGACCGTGCAGTTCCTGCATCGGTTTGCCGCGATAGATCTCGATGACCTGCTGGGACAGGGCGAACGCGCCGTCGTGGTCCCCCAGTTTGCGCCGCGCCACCGACAGTTCGCGGGTCGCCCAGACCGTCAGCGAGTGCTCCTCGCCCAGCATCACCAGGGCGCGATCGCGCAGTTGCTCGTGCCCGTCCACGGCGTCCTGGTAGCGGCCGAGTTCCTGGATGTCGATGTACAGGCAGTGCAGGCTCAGCAGCGTGTGCAGATGGTCGTCGCCCAGCACCTCGACCCGGCGGTGGTACGTGTCCTCGTCGACCTCGTAGGCCTCCTTCAGGTCCCCCAGACCGGCGGACAGCCGCAGGCTCACGGCGTAGTTGTGCGCCGACTGCAGCGTTCCCGGGTCGTCGGCCCCGAACTCCCGCAGAAGGGTGTCGTAGGCCTGCTTGTCCAGAGCGCGCGCCCGGTAGAAGTCGCCCCGGGCCCGGTGCAGCAGCGCCATGAAGCTGACGGCCCGCTGGGTGGCGAGGTGCCGCTCGCCGAGTACCCGGTGGCAGCGTTCGACGAGTTCCGACTGCACGGCGAACGCCTCGTCGTAGCGGTTGGTCCAGCGGAGCGCCTGGGCCCGTACCTGGTCGATCGCCATGACGTGCTCGTGCTCGTCCCCCAGCAGACGGCGCCAGATGGCTGCCGCTTCCTCGGCCACCTCCAGGGCCATCACATAGTCGCTGCGCGACTCGAGGAAACGGGCCTCGTTGAGGACGAGTTCGCGTACCCAGGGGTCCTCGCACTCGACCATGCGGGCCGCCTTCACATGGGGCAGCAGGGCGGAGTAGCGGGGCCATTCCGCGGAACGCTGCGGGTTGCGCGGATCGGAGTTGGCGAGGATCTCATGGGCGGCGTGCCGCATCTCGGCGCGCTCCTGCGTGTTCATCTGCTCCACGAGCACCCGCTGCACCAGCCGGTGGACCTGGATGGTGGACTTGCGGTGGTCGATCCTGGCCAGGGCGTACCGGCCGATCTCGCGCACGGCCCGGCCCAGCTTGATCGGGTCCGCCAGCGTCGCGCGCAGCGAGTCGGGGGCCGTGACCCCGCGGACCGCGGAGAACAGGTCCCAGTCGATCGGCTCGGGAGCGAAGAACGCGCAGACCTGCAGCAGGTGCAGGGCGGCGGGATGGTCCTCTCTGAGGCGGTCGAGCGACACGTTCCACGCGGCGGCGACCGGCAGGTCGTAGTCCGCCGGAGGGTCGACCCGCAGGAGTTCCGCGTACTTGGTCTCGAACAGGTCGAGGTACTGGTTCACCGGCATCCCGGTTTCGGCCAGCCATACCGCGGCCTGCTCGACCGCCAGGGGGAGGTCACCGAGGGAGTCGGCCAGGCGGTCGGCGGCGTCGTCGGGAATATCGGGACTCCGCCGCCTGATCAGGGCGACACTTTCGTCACGTGCAAACACATCGACCTCAAGGGAACTGGCCAGATTGGACCATTGCGAATTTCGGGAGGTGACCATCACCCGCCCCGGCCCATCATTCGGGAAGAACTGCCGAACCTCGTGCGGATTCTCCGCGTTATCGAAAACCAGAAGCCAATTGGAGTAGGGCTCCCCGATGCGCAGAGCTTCCAGAACCGTCGGGACGGCGCCGCGATCGGCTCCGGCCCGCAGGCCCATTTGTTCCCCGAGTTCGATCAACGACTGGACGATCAAATTCGTCTGCTCCGAAGGGATCCACCAAACTAATTGATAATCCCTGCTGCTCCGATACACGTATTCGATCGCGATCTGACTTTTCCCCACTCCGCCCATTCCATGCAGAGCCTCCGGAAGGACGGCAGTCGTTCCGTCGGCCAGGCGTTGCCGCAGTCCGGCCAAAATGGCGTCGCGTCCGGTGAAATTCCTGTTCCGCTGTGGAACGTTGCCCCAGAGGCGGGGCGGAACCTTGGCACCGAGGTGGACGCGAGGCGGGGTGACGGACTGCGCGGTGGACACAGATCCTCCTGGAACTCCGGCTGACAGTGGTCCAAGCGGCGTCGCCGCCGAGGTCGACGCGGGTGACGGCGGCACGACGGTATCCGACACGTCACTCCATGTCATCTTTCCTGTTGGTACGGGGGTGGGCACGCCGACAGCGGCCGTTCGGTCCGCGTCGAGCAGCCGCTCGAGACGCCCTGCCCGGTCGAGGAAGGGTCCCGAGACCGCCGCCAGCGCGCTGTGCACAGGACGGACGAAAGGTCGGGTGAGGTCGCTGATGGGCGGGTCCGGAGCCCCCGAACGCCACGCCACCGCCGCCGCCCCGTCGGCGACCGAGGCCGCCAGATGCGGCCCCACGAGTTCCTCGACCTGACGCAGCACTCTGACGGTTTCGGCCCGGGTGCTGAGCCCGAGCAACTCTTCCCGCACGCCCTCGAGGAAATCGAAGGAAACCCTCGTCATGCTTTCCGAAGCGGGACCGTGCCCGGTCGGGCGAATGAGCCCGAAGAGCATCACTTCGGCAAGATTCCAGTCCTTTGCGCCTGGCAGCGACCGCTGAATGCTGCGCATCACCGGAAGATTGAGGGGAGCAGCCGCTAATCTCAGAGCCAAGGCGAGCCCGATGGGCGACGCCTTGCCCGCGAAGGAGTGGACCATCTCCCGCGGGTTGCCCGTCGGCGCATCGGGCAGCCCGGTCCGGGGACGCGAGCGCGCACCCAGATCGCCCTGCGGTCCGGTCAATAATGCGGCGATCCGGTGACTGTTTCCCTGCCCGGCGACCAATCGCGCCCATTGCCCCAACGACTGCGGCGTCAGCTCCAGCACCGGAACGGGAATGGGCGGACGCTCACGCTCCCTGTCGACCGCCCGGTCCCCCAGTTCGGCGGTCGGCCGGCCAACGGCTCGCAGGGCCAGACGCCCGTTCGTCGCCGCCGGTACGGGGGTGTCCACCTGCACGGACACGGCACTCGGCAGAGTCAGCTCCCAGAGTTCCTGCGGCAGAAGACTCAGCACCGCGGTGGGTGACCGCCGCGCGAGGGCGTGCAGCAACAAGGCCGCGGAGGTGCCCCGCCATGCCTGCCCGACGGCATCCGTCACCAACAGGACGACGTCGTCCGGTCCGGTGCCGGCGACGGGCACCTCACCGGCGCCCGCACGCATACCGGCCACTGCCACGTCGACCGTGGACACGGTCACCGTCCGGAACGCCCCGGTGTGCTCCGTGAGCCGGCGGAGCCACTGCACCGTGTCCTTCCACAGCTTCATGGACTCGCCGGCGTCGACCAGCAGATGCAGTCGCAGTCGGCGAACCCTCCGTGGCCGGCACACCGGCAGCCACAGGTCGTCCTCGGCGGCCCGCCGGGCCGTGGCCTCCTCCTCGAGCCGCCACGCGTCCGGTACGTCGATGAACAGCCGGAGCGGACGCAGGGCGCGGGCCAGTGCGAGGTGACCGGCGAGCCGGACACCTGCCGGGGACGAGGGGGCGGAGGCGGGCGACGGCGCGGCGGCCGTGGACGGGCCGTGCTGCTCCACGGCCGCCGGCCTGTCTGCCCGTTCGGCCGGGGTCTCCGCCGGTCCGCCTCCGGCTACCGGTGCGGACGGGCCGTCACCGCCGTACGGCCGGTCGCCCGGCGCATCGGGCTTCTGCGGGGAGGGGGGCGCACCGGTGCCGGGCGCCGGCCGCTCCGCGGTGTCCGGTTCCGGCTTCCCCTGTTCCGCGGCGGTACCGGAATCAGCCGACTGCGAGCGGTTCCCCGTGGGGGAATGGCGGGCGGCGGGTGAGGTCCAGTGCCGGTAGGGAGCCGCCTCGTCCCGCCACGCCGTCAGATACAGGGCGTCACGCACGTCGTGCCATGACGGCAGTTGCCCTCCCGGCTCTTCGTTCACCTCGCTCCACCCGCTTCCGCGCCCCCGCCGTCCAGCCGGTGCCAGAGGGTGTCGGCAAGGGAGAGGACACCGTCCGAGGGCTCCCCGGCGTCGTGGGACCGGGCGAGATAGAGGGAGTTGAGCAGCTGGTCGATCGACAGGCCGCCCCGCTCACGGCTGCGTTCCAGGAAGCGCTCGATCAGTGATCCGACGAGACCGGGCGGGGTGTCGTCGCCGAAGTGGGCGGCCAGCATGTGCGTCAGGTCCTCGGCACCGGGCTCCGGCATGGTCAGTACGAGGCAGCGGCGCAGGAAGGCGGGAGGGAACTCGCGCTCGCTGTTCGACGTCATGATCACCACGGGGAACGCCCGGCAGGTCACCACCCCACCGGCGACCGCCGCCTCCCCCCGCGGGTCGTCCGTCTGGACGGTGACCACCGGGTGACGGCGCCGTGCTCGCACCAGCTCGGGAATGGTGAAGGAACCTTCCTCGAAGACACTCAGTAAATCGTTCGCCAGATCGATGTCGCTCTTGTCGAGCTCGTCGATCAGCAGAACCCGTGGCTCCTCCCACGGCAGCAGGGCGGTGCCGAGCGGCCCCAGTTGGAGGTAGTCACCGATCTCGGGCAGCGGAGCCGGGGCGGCGGGCCCACCGGTGCCGCCGCTGTCCGGCCCGAGGCCCGCCCTGAGCGCGGCGGTGTCATGGACACGACCTATCGCGTCGTACTCGTACAGCCCGCGTTGCAGCGTGGAGGTGCTGGTGATGTGCCAGCGGAGCACCCGGCCCAGGCGCAGCTCCCGGCTCACCCGGTAGGCCAGGCTGGACTTGCCGGTGCCGGGACGACCGGTCACGAGAAGGGGCCTGCGCAGCAGCAGCGAGGCGTTCACCATCTCGGCCTCGCGGCGCGCGAAGGGGGACAGCGGCCGGGCGCTCGGACGGGCGCCTAATCGCCGTAGCGTCTCCGCCTCGTCGGACGGAGGCCGGGAAAGCGCCGGCCCTCCGGTGAATCGCCGCCACGGCGGCGGCTCGGGGAGGACGGCGCCGAGCGTGACATCGCGCAGTTCCTCTCCCGTGCCTCGGTATATCCACCAACGGGGCCGGTCCGGACCGGACGCGAACGCGTCGGTGCGGTCGTGGGTCATGCCTCCCCCTCCCCCTCGGCAGCGGCCGGAGAACCCGCCGCCACCACGGGCATCCGGTCCGGGTCGTCCCAGAGCAGAGCGACATGGCGGCCGACAACACAGCGCCCCTCAGCATCGCGGGTGCCGGACGCAGTGCGCAACGCCCTGACCACAATAGGCAGGTCCCTGACGTCATGCCGATCCATCAACGCACGTAATACCGAACGGAATTGGGGATCCCGGCCCTCTCGGCGGTCCCAGAGGATGACCGGTACGCCCACGCGCAGCGCCTCGGACAGCTCGTCCAGCTGCTCGCCCTCGGCCGCCCCCGGCCCGGCGGCGCCGCCTGCCGGACCGCTGAGGACCACCACGGCGGGGGTCGGTTCGGACAGCAGGTGCGATCTGCCGTCCTCGGGGAACCAGTGGACCCGTCCGGCCCGGCCCGCGGTGAACGCCTCCCAGCGTCTGCCCCAGCGCCCGTGGAGGTCCCGGCGATCGATGCGCTCCATGCTGCGCACCACCACCTGATGGTCTTCCCCCAGCAGGCCCGCGGACGGGCCGAACGGGGTCTTCGCCCAGTTCTCCACCGAAAGGTGGAGCCACCTGCGCGGCAGAACGAACTCCAGGGCGAGCTCGTTGCGCAACGCGTAGGCCCATTCCTCCTCGGCCCGGCGCAGCAGGACGCGCACACTGGCCTCCGCGTGCCGCAGTTCGATGCGCTGGTCGTCACCACGACGCTGCTCACCGGGGTGGAGACGCCACCAGTACGACAGGAGGGTGTCGCCCGAGGTGTCCGCCGCGAGAAGCGGTCTGAGCCGGATGATGAGGTAGTCGGCAGGGCTCCAGACCCCGGCAGGGTCCTGTGCGGCGTCCTTGGCGGCCTGGGCCGGCGCCGCCTCACCCTCCGGCCGGCCTGCCGGCTCATTCACGCTCTGGTGCGCCCGCACCCACTCGACGAGGTTGAGCTGCGCCTCGCCGGAAGCGCCCAGCGCGAGGAGTTGCTGGGTCACCTGGAAGCAGGGCAGCGGTTCCCCCGGACGGCAGTTCAGGGTGGCCGCGTGGAGGAACACGATCCACGGCTCGGTGCAGTGTGCCGGGGCCGGGCCGCGCCCCAGGGCGAGCAGGAACTCGGAGTACTGACGGTGCAGGTCGGGCAGGCGAACAGTGTCGAGGAGGCCGAACAGTTCCTCCCAGTCCTCCGGCGCGAGCAACTCCACCTCCCAGGCGACGGCGGCTACCTTCAGCCGCCGCATGCCGGGCGTGTCTCCCTCCCACAGCTCCAGGTTCCTGATGAGCGGCGCGAGCCCTTCGGGCTTTTCGCAGAGGTCCTGGAGCAGTTGCGCGACGAGGACCCGCTGGGGGAGGTCGGCGACCGTGTGCGACGTGTCACCGAACCTGCTGACCAACTGGCGCAGGGTGACCGGATGGGCGAGACAGCCCAGTTCGAGCACCGCGTCGACCAGGTAGCGGGGAATGGACAGGCCCGCCAGGCCGCCCTCCGTGCCCTTCATCCCTCGTCTCCGGCGGCTTCCCCGTCGAGGGCCCGCAGCGCGTGCCGCACCGTCACGGTCTCACCGCCGATCTCCAGCACCGCGCGTCGCAGCACCCGTCGGCCGTCGGGGTGGTCCAGACAGGCCGCCACCACGGCCGCGAGCTGCTGTCGGGGGAATGCGTGGTCGAAGACGTTGCGCCGGATCGGCGCGGGCAGCGCCGCCCGCAGCGACCGTCCGGAGTCGTAGGCGATCTGTGGCACCTCCAGCAGTCGGTCGGCGACGCGGAACCGCACGTCCCAGGTCTCCTCCTCCCGCTGCGACGTCACCTCCGCGGAGCGCAGTGCGGCCTTGAGCGGGTGCCAGTGGCGGGCGGCCGCCTCCATCGGCAGCATCCACGCCACCTTGGCCGTGCGATCCGTGTGCGCGGCTGTCACCAGCCCGATGACCGCCTCCAGCTCGGGATCCCACACCGCCGCTCCGCTGAACCCGTGCTCGACCGCAGGACCCGTGGTGCGCAGCCCGTCGAGCTGCACCCACTCGGGACACGGGCCACCGGTGCCGGTGAGGGCCGCCGTCGCGATGATGCCGGCGGGAGCACCCCGCGGGTAGCCGACGATGGCAACCGCACGCCCCGTGGTGGTGCCGCAGACGGCCGGACGCAGGGGCCCATGGCCCCTCGGCAACGGCGGGTGCCCGGACACCGGCGCGAGGACGGCGAAGTCGGCACCTGTCACCTCACCGACGCGGTCACCCCAAGTCGGCGGCGCGGAGGTGGCGGCGGCGACCGGGGCGACCTCCACCTGCCAGTCCCGGCCCGGCAGTTCGATCGTGACGGTCCCCCCGCCCGCGGACCGCTGTGCCGCATCCACCACATGCGCGCAGGTCAGGGCATGCATCCCCGCATCGCGGGGGGCCACCAGTATGGCCGCACCCCACGCCTGCCCGTTCTGCGAACGCACCCGGACCTGCCCACGCTGTGGACCCACATCCGTCTCCCCCCGACGGGCTCAACCGGCTCGTGCCTCCTGACCCGGGGGAGGCCCACCCGCGCCGCTCTCTCATGAGGAGGGCCTCTCCCGCGCCTCGCGGTGCCACGTCATGCAGACCTTGAGGTGCCCCTCTCCCTCGGTCTGCGCGATCACCGCGCCGGCCTTGGCGTTGAAGCGGACGCCGAACTCCAGGGTCAGCTCGTCGGGAGGCGACGGCTGTGCGACGAGCCGGGTCAGTGCGGTCTGGGCCACGAGTCGCACCCGCTCCAGGCCGGTGTCCAGGGTCACCGCGGCGTCCGCGAGGAAGTCCCCCACACGCGACACGGGTACGACGCCGGCCTCGTCCGCGCCGATCTCCACGACGGCCTCCCCACCGTCGTCCGTGCGAAACCGCATCAACTCCCCCATGAGTCCCCCAGGTTGACGTGTCTACGCCGACCGGCCGCCGGTCGTCCGACCGTACCGCTACCCGCTGCGGGCGGTCAGTACCCGGGGAGCAACGCGTCGGTCCCGGACGGTGCACCTCCGTCCGGGACCGCACGAGGGAGTGCCTACGCGTCCAGGGACGTCATCACGTGCTTGATCCGCGTGTAGTCGTCGAAGCCGTACGCCGAGAGGTCCTTGCCGTAGCCGGACTTCTTGAAGCCGCCGTGCGGCATCTCCGCGACCAGCGGGATGTGGGTGTTGATCCACACGCAGCCGAAGTCGAGCTTCTTGGACATCCGCATCGCGCGGGAGTGGTCCTTGGTCCACACCGACGAGGCCAGCGCGTACTCGACGCCGTTGGCGTACTCGACGGCCTGGTCCTCGTCGGTGAAGCGCTGGACGGTGATGACCGGGCCGAAGACCTCCTTCTGGATGATCTCGTCGTCCTGGTTCAGACCGGAGACGACGGTCGGCGCGTAGAAGAAGCCCTTGTCGCCGACGCGCTTGCCGCCGGCCTCCACGCGCGCGTGCGCGGGCAGCCGCTCGATGAAGCCCTCGACCTGGGCCAGCTGGTGGGGGTTGTTGAGCGGGCCGAACAGGACGTCCTCGTCGTCCGGCATGCCGGTCCTGGTGTCGGCGGCGGCCTTGGCGAGCGCGGTGACGAACTCGTCGTGGATGGACTCGTGGACGAGGACACGGGTGGCGGCCGTGCAGTCCTGGCCGGCGTTGAAATAGCCCGCGACCGAGATGTCCTCGACGGCCTTGGCGATGTCGGTGTCCTCGAAGACCACGACCGGGGCCTTGCCGCCCAGCTCCAGGTGGACCCGCTTGAGATCCCTGGACGCCGACTCGGCGACCGACATGCCGGCGCGCACCGAACCGGTGATGGAGGCCATCGCCGGGGTGGGGTGCTCGACCATCAGGCGGCCGGTGTCACGGTCGCCGCAGATGACGTTGAAGACGCCCTTGGGCAGGATCGAGCCGAGGATCTCGGCGAGCAGCACCGTGGAGGCCGGGGTGGTGTCCGAGGGCTTCAGGACGACCGTGTTGCCCGCCGCGATCGCCGGGGCGAACTTCCACACGGCCATCATCATCGGGTAGTTCCACGGCGCGACCTGCGCGCAGACGCCGACCGGCTCGCGGCGCACGATCGAGGTGAGGCCCTCCATGTACTCGCCGGCCGAGCGGCCCTCCAGCATCCGCGCCGCACCCGCGAAGAAGCGGATCTGGTCCACCATCGGCGGGATCTCCTCGGTGCGGGTCAGCCCGGTGGGCTTGCCCGTGTTCTCCACCTCGGCCGCGATCAGCTCCTCGGCACGCTCCTCGACGGCGTCCGCGATCTTCAGCAGTGCCTTCTGCCGCTCGGCCGGGGTGGTGTCGCGCCAGCCGGGAAACGCCTCGGCGGCGGCCGCCATGGCGGCGTCCACATCCGCCTGCCCGGACAGCGGAGCGGTCGCGTACGCCTCGCCCGTCGCGGGGTTGACCACCTCGGTGGTCCGTCCGTCGGCGGCGTCCCGGAACTCCCCGCCGATGTAGTTGCGCAGACGACGCAGCTCGGTGCTCACTGCAGGCCCTCCTGGTGTTCCTTGTGGGTGTGTCCGAGGTGTTCAGGGACGATCTGTCTGGGTGTCCAGCCTCTGAGACACCCACCCTAGACCGACGGCTGTCGATTTCAACACCCCTGCCTGCTCCACTCCTGCGAAATCCGCACACCAGAGCCGTCCAGACAACGAATTTCATCGATCGAGCCTTGCCATACTGTCGATACGTCGTGCAGAGTGACCCCGTGGCCAGTCGAAGCGCAGACCCGAAGGACTCCCGCGAGTCCAAGAACGGCGGCGGTCCCCAGTTGGACGCCGTCTCGCTCGCCATCATCGAGCAGCTCCAGGAGGACGGCCGCCGGCCGTACGCCGCCATCGGCAAGGCCGTGGGCCTGTCGGAGGCGGCCGTGCGCCAGCGCGTCCAGAAGCTGCTCGACCAGGGCGTGATGCAGATCGTCGCCGTCACGGACCCGCTCACCGTGGGCTTCCGCCGGCAGGCGATGGTCGGGGTCAACGTCGAGGGCGAAGTGGAGTCCGTGGCCGACGCGCTGACCGCCATGGATGAATGCGAGTACGTGGTGATGACCGCTGGGTCCTTCGACCTCATGGTCGAGATCGTCTGCGAGGACGACGACCACCTTCTGGAGGTCATCAACAGACGCATCCGGGCCGTCCCCGGAGTGCGCTCGACCGAGAGTTTCGTCTACCTCAAGCTCAAGAAGCAGACCTACATGTGGGGAACCCGATAATCGTGAGCACCGACAGCCCCAAGGACCTCAGCAAGTCCGCGTACGACCACCTGTGGATGCACTTCACCCGCATGTCCTCGTACGAGAACTCCCCCGTCCCCACCATCGTCCGGGGTGAGGGCACCCACATCTACGACGACCAGGGCAAGCGCTACCTCGACGGCCTCGCGGGCCTGTTCGTGGTGCAGGCGGGTCACGGCCGCCAGGAACTCGCGGAGACGGCCTCCAAGCAGGCGCAGGAGCTGGCCTTCTTCCCCATATGGTCCTACGCCCACCCCAAGGCCGTGGAGCTCGCGGAGCGGCTCGCGCACGAGGCGCCGGGCGACCTCAACAAGGTCTTCTTCACCACCGGCGGCGGCGAGGCGGTGGAGACCGCCTGGAAGCTCGCCAAGCAGTACTTCAAGCTCATCGGCAAGCCGACCAAGTACAAGGTCATATCCCGCGCGGTGGCGTACCACGGCACCCCGCAGGGGGCCCTGTCCATCACCGGCCTGCCGGCCCTGAAGGCCCCGTTCGAGCCGCTGGTGCCGGGCGCGCACAAGGTGCCGAACACCAACTTCTACCGGGCCCCGATCCACGCCGACGACCCGGAGGCGTTCGGCCGCTGGGCCGCCGACCAGATCGAGCAGCAGATCCTCTTCGAGGGCCCGGACACGGTCGCGGCGGTCTTCCTGGAGCCGGTGCAGAACGCGGGCGGCTGCTTCCCGCCCCCGCCCGGCTACTTCCAGCGGGTGCGCGAGATCTGCGACCAGTACGACGTGCTGCTCGTCTCCGACGAGGTCATCTGCGCCTTCGGCCGCCTGGGCACAACCTTCGCCTGCGACAAGTTCGGCTACGTGCCGGACATGATCACCTGCGCCAAGGGGATGACCTCCGGCTACTCCCCGATCGGCGCGTGCATCGTCTCCGACCGGCTGGCCGAGCCGTTCTACCGGGGCGACAACACCTTCCTGCACGGCTACACCTTCGGCGGCCACCCGGTCTCCGCCGCGGTCGGTATCGCCAACCTCGACCTGTTCGAGCGCGAGGGCCTCAACCAGCACGTGCTCGACAACGAGGGCGCCTTCCGCGCGACCCTGGAGAAGCTGCACGACCTGCCGATCGTCGGCGACGTCCGCGGCAACGGCTTCTTCTACGGCATCGAACTGGTCAAGGACAAGAACACCAAGGAGTCCTTCGACGCCGACGAGACCGAGCGCGTCCTGTACGGCTTCCTGTCGAAGAAGCTCTTCGAGAACGGGCTGTACTGCCGTGCCGACGACCGCGGCGACCCGGTCGTCCAGCTCGCCCCGCCGCTGATCTCCGACCAGGGGACCTTCGACGAGATCGAGCAGATCCTGCGCGCGACCCTCTCGGAGGCCTGGACCAAGCTGTAGGCCCGTTGCTCCGTCCGAGGTTCCGATCTTCCTTCTGAATGATCAACACCGGCCCCGGTGCCGCCCGTTCGAGTGAGAAACGGCGGTCCGGGGCCGCGTGCTGTCCGGCCGCCCGCCCTGGCCTGCCTAGCGTGCCCCTTGGCTTCGCCCCATCGCCGTACGACGGGACTTCCCGGCTCACGCCGCTCCGCCGCCCGGCACACGGCGGAGTCTCGTGCGATCGGTACCAGCCGGGTTGAGCCCAGCCCGGGCGGCGACAGCGCCAAGGAGGCAGCACGTGCCTGGTTCTCGCGACGCGGTGTCCCCGACGCACGACTCTCCGTGGAACCGAGACCGTGACCGGCGTCCTCAGCCCTCGTTCCCCCGTACAGGGGACGCGGCACGGCACATTCCGATCCGAACCGAGGTGTACGCCCATGGTGGCCCCACCCGACAACGACGTGCTCTGGGCGCGCGCCCTGCACTTCCGGCACGACGACGGCACACTCGGACTGAGCGGCGTCTCGCTCGGTGTCCGGGACGGCGAGATCCTCGCCGTCGGCGGCCCGCGCGGCAGTGGCAAGACCACCCTGCTGCGCTGTCTCGCCGGCCTGCTGCCGGCGCAGAGCGGCGAGATCTGGTTCAACAGCGTTCCCGTGCACACCATGAGCCCGGCGGACCGCGAGCGGCTGCGCCGGGACCGCTTCGGCTGGATCGACCCGGCCCCCCTGCTCGTCCCCGAATTGAACGTCTGGGAGAACGCCGCCCTGCCGCTGATGCTGCGCGGCACCGGCCGGCGCCTGGCGAAGACCGCCGCCCTGGAGTGGCTGGAGCGGCTGGACATCGGTGACAAGGCCCGCAAGCACCCCGCGGCGCTGACGCACGCGGAGCGACAGCGGGTATGCGTCGCCCGCGCACTCGTCCCGGCGCCCTCGGTGCTGTTCGCCGACGAGCCGACCGCCCCGCTGCACCGGGCCGACCGCGCGCACGCGCTGCGCACGCTCACCACCGCGGCCCGCTCGCACGGCATCACCGTGGTCCTCGCGACCCATGACGCGCAGGCCGCCACCCTGGCCGACCGCACCGTGTCGCTGCTCGACGGGCGGCGCGTGCACACGGTCCATCTGCCTCCGGTCTCCCCGGCGGCCGAGACGGAAGGCCGGGCGGCGTGCTCGCTCTCCGTCTGAGCCTCGGCGCCCGCCCCGCCGTCCGGCTGCGCCGCCTCCTGGTCGCGGCCGCGTCGGCGGGCACGGGCTTCCTGCTGCTGAGCGCCCTCGGCCACGCCCTGGGCCACCCGGAGCCGTCCGTCTCGGCACTCCGGCTGGCCTGGTGCGCGGCCCCGCTGGCGGCCACGGTGTACTTCGCGGTCGCGGTCGCCCGCACCGATCCGGGCACCCGGCCCCGGTCCGGTCTGTCGGCGATCGGTCTCGGCCCCGCCTGGCTGATGGCGGTCTCCGCGCTCACCACGGCACTGTCCTGCCTGGCGGGCTCGGCGCTGGCGCTGCTGGTCTTCCTCCAGCTGCGCGGCGACCTCGCCGGGACGCCGCCCTTCGGCGGCGCCGCGACGGACTTCCTCGCGGCCGGCCGGCCGCTGCCGCTGCCGGCGGCGCTGACGCTGCTGGCCCTGGTTCCGCTGAGCGCGTCGGCGGCCGTGGCGGTGGCGCTGCGGCCGCGCGGGCCGGTGCGGGGCGCACCCCGTGCGGCACCGGCTTACGGCCGGTTCGGCGCGTACCGGCGCACGGCGGTACGCGAGTCGTTCGGGGCGTACGGACGGTTCGGCAAGCAGCTGGCGGCCTCCGCGCGCGGCCGGCGGACGGCCGAGGCGGCTCCGGAGCGGGACGGAACGGCGGCACGGCCGCAGGTAGGAGCGACGGCACGGGAACAGGACGCGACGGCGGACGCTCCCGGGGGCGTCGACGAGTCCGGCGCGGGGCAGGCGGCCGCCTTCGAGGTCCCACCCCCCGTCGCCCCCACACCGCCGACGGGGCTGCCCTGGGGCGTCACGGTGCTGGCGGTGGGGCTGGCGGTGGAGGCCTTCGCCAGCCGTTCGGGAGCCGGCTCACCGGGCGACCGGTCGGCCGCGCTGATCGGGCTGGCCCTGGCCTGCGTCGGGCTCGCCCTCGCCGGTCCCGGCCTCGCCCATCTGTGCGGTCGGCTGCTCCAGACGGCCCGCCCGGGCGCGCTGCGGATGCTGGCCGGACGGGTGCTCATGACGGAGGCCACGCGCATCGGCCGCCCGCTGGGCATCGTCTGCGCGGTGATGTCGGCCGCGTACGCCATGGCCTCGCTGCCCGAGCGTGAGAACGCCTCCTCCAGCCCGCTCGTCGCTCTCGGGGTGCTGCTGGTGGTCGGCTGCACGGTGGCGGCCCTGCTGACGGCCGCCGTCGAGTCCAGGCAGGCCCGCGCCGACACCACTGCCGCGCTCCTTCGCCTCGGGGCGCCCATGGTGACGCTGCGCAGGGCGGCGGTGCTCCGGGCGGGTGCGCTGCTGGCCCTGTTCGGGCCGTTGTCCCTGGTGGTGGCCGAACTGTCGGCCTGGCCGCTGGCCGGCTGAGCACGCCCGTGCGACGCATCCGCCGCCGGAACGACCGCGCTCCTGGCCCTGTTCGGACCGTTG
>NZ_JBITRU010000006.1:78495-255918 GCF_044540255.1 Streptomyces sp. NPDC086080 | reverse complement strand
TGTCCCTGGTGGTGGCCCAACTGTCGGCCTGGCCGCCGGCCGGCCGAGCACGCCCGCGCGACACATCCGCCGCCGGAACGACCGCGCTCCTGGCCCTGTTCGGGCCATTGTCCCTGGTGGTGGCCCAACTGTCGGCCTGGCCGCCGGCCGGCCGAGCACGCCCGCGCGACACATCCGCCGCCGGAACGACCGCGCTCCTGGCCCCGGCCCTGCCCCGGACCGTCCGTGCCGGACGCCGTGGCACGACGGCATCCGCCGGGGGCCGCGGCGCCGTGACACGCCGAACCGCGTCCGCTGCTCCTCGACGTCCGCGAGGACGACGAGGGGTGCGCGTAGCGCCCGGTGCCGCGCAGGACCACCTGGTCGTCGCCCTCGGCGGCGGTCATCACGACCGCTCGGGGACCGAACCCCCAAGGGCCGGGCCGGCCGGAGCCGAGCCGGAACGGCTGGGCCGGGGTCCGCCACGGGGTGCCGCCCGGTCCCGGGCCCATGCCACCGCGCCGCAGGCGTCCGGCGCCGGGGCGGGGGCCGCGGCCGGGGTCCTCCACGGAGTGCCGCCCGGTTCCGGGTCCACGCCGCCGCGCCGCAGGCGTCCGGCGCCGGGGCCGCACGAAAACTGATCCGGAGCAGCCGATGAGTTCCGCGCGCGCCTCCGGTCCACCTCTACGAACGCGACGGAACCGAATGGGAGAGACCCCGCCATGTACCAGCAGATGATCTTCGTCAACCTGCCCGTCAACGACCTCGCCGCGTCGAAGAAGTTCTTCACCGAACTCGGCTACTCCATCAACCCGCGGTTCAGCGACGAGTCCACCGCCTCGGTCGTCATCAGCGACACCATCGTCGCGATGCTGCTGAACCGGCAGAGGTACGCGGAGTTCACGAAGAAGGAGATCGCGGACGCCACCAGGAGCAGCGAGGTGCTGATCGCGCTGAGCGCCGAGAGCCGGGAGAAGGTCGACGAGTTGGTCGACAAGGCCCTGGCGGCGGGTGGATCGGCCGCCGGTGACACCCAGGACCTCGGTTTCATGTACGGCCGCTCCTTCGACGACCTCGACGGTCACACCTGGGAGATCGTGTGGATGGACCCGGCGGCCGTGGAGGGCTGAGGCCCAGGGGCCCCGGGAAGGCCCAGGACCCGTCCGGCGGAGCCTGCCGGGCAGGCCCTAGCATGGGCGGGTGCTGACCAGTCCCGCCCATGCCGTCCATCACGGGGACCGCGAGATCGAGACGCTCGAGGAGTTCGACGCCGTCGTCTCGGCCCGTGGCACCCTCTCCGGGTTCCGTGTCCAGGCCGTCGATCTGACCGACCGGACCCGGGAGTTGCTCGGCACCGACACCGCCGGGGCGGTGTTCCTCGGCTGCCGGATGCGGCCGGCCGCGGCGGAGAAGGTCCGCGGCGACGGCGCGCTGGTGCTGCCTCCCGTGCCGGGGCTGCCCTTCGACCCGTACCGGGGGCATCTCTACACGCCCGACGATCTGTTCGCCTCGCTCGACAAGGGCTACGAGGCCACTCCCGACGCGCTGGCCTACACCTGGTTCCAGCGGACCAGGGCCGACGGCGACATCCTCGCCTCCATGCTGCGCGCGGTCCACGACGACTCCATGTCCGACGCCCTCGACGAACTGCTGCGCCGGGCCCGGGTCGTGGGGGTGATGGGCGGTCATGCGATGGCCCGTGGCACCGAGGAGTTCCGGGGTGCCGCCCGGCTCGGGCGGGCGCTGAGCCAGGCCGGCTTCACCGTGGCGACCGGAGGCGGCCCCGGCGCGATGGAGGCGGCGAACCTCGGCGCCTACACGGCCCCGTACGACGACGCCATGCTGGACGAGGCCTGCCGACTCCTCGCGAGCGCGCCCTCGTTCACACCGTCGATCACCGACTGGGCGCGCGCCGCCTTCGAGATACGGGCCCGCTGGCCGAGGGGCAACCATTCGATCGGCATCCCGACCTGGTTCTACGGCCACGAGCCGCCGAACGCCTTCGCCTCGCACATCGCGAAGTACTTCGCCAATGCCACGCGGGAGGACGGCCTGCTGGCCCGCTGCAACGCGGGCGTGGTGTTCCTGCCGGGCGCCGCCGGCACCGTACAGGAGATCTTCGACCACGCGACGCCGAACTACTACGAGTCGCGCGGTGAACCCACGCCCATGGTGCTGGTGAACCGGGCGCACTGGACGGAGAAGCTGCCGGCCTGGCCGCTGCTGCGGTCCCTCGCCCGGGAGCGGTCGATGGAGGACCGGATCACCCTGGTCGACCGGATCGAGGAGGCCCCGGAGGCCTTGAAACGTCTGGGTGGTTAATAAGAAGGCAAAGCCCGGTCCTGCTGTAGGCATATGCGTTGACACTCCTTATGGGGCGCTTATAGACCTGGGAGTCACCTGGGAGTGCTGATGCTTCGTCAGCATTCCCTCAACCCCCCGCATTTGCTTATCCCCGTAAAGGACAAACGTGTCAGTTCTGTCCGTATCCCGCCGTACCGTCGCGCGCTCCGTGCGCGCCCTCGGTGTCGTCTCCGCGTCCGCGGCACTCGCGCTCGGCGCGGCCGGCTCCGCGGCGGCGTGCAACATCACTGAGTTCTCGGCCGAGGCCAAGTGCGTCGGTGACAAGGGCGTCATCACCGTCACCGACGTGGACCCGGCCGGCGTCCCCGCCACCATCACCGTGTTCCTGCAGGACAAGCAGGTCGGCGAGCAGGTGGTCAAGGGCTCCCGTGAGGGCACCACCATCACCTTCGAGGAGGACTGGAAGCCGAAGGCCGAGTACCGCATCCACGTCGACGCGCCGCCCTACGTCGACGAGGACATCAAGCCGAACCTGACCACCCCCGCGACGGCCTGCGCGGAGGACGGGGAACCGCCGGCCACGGAGCCGACGCCGACTCCGTCGGACTCCTCCTCGACCCCGGCCGAGGAGGAGTCCGGCACGCCGACCCCGTCGGCGTCGGAGAGCGGGAGCACCCCTCCGGCGGACACCTCGGACAACGCGCCCTCCCCGGCAGGTGAGTCGAACCTGGCCGAGACCGGCGCCGACTCCAACACCGGTCTGATCGCCGGCATCGCGGCCGCTCTGGTCGCGGTCGGCGGTGGCGCGGTCTTCTTCGGCATGCGCCGCCGCGGGGCGAGCAGCGAGCGCTGACGCCTCACGAAAAACCCCGGCGGCCCGTTCCCCGTTCAGGGGAGCGGGCCGCTTCCGTGTCCGTCCGCTCAGCCGAACGTCGCCCGCTCCAGCCAGAGTTCCAGCACATCCCGCTCGCCGCGCACCTCCAGCTCCGGCGCGTCCAGCGGCAGCCGGCGGTAGAAGGCGAGGAGCACGGAGGTGAGGGGGCCGCGCAGGGCGACGGTGGCCTTCTCGTGGCCCCGGCGCCAGGAGACACCGTCCTCGTCCAGCTCGATCAGCCGTCCCCACCCTTCGCGCGCGGGACCCTCCCCTTCGCCGCGCCCGCCGCGCACCGCCGCTCCGGTGTCCGTGGCGTGCAGATGGATGGTGCGCCGGGGACCGCGCAGTCCGTGCACCGCGTCCTCCGGCAGGGTCCGCTGAGCCCACTCCACGATCTCCAGCCACTCGTCGACCGCGTCGGCGGCGGCGTCGGGCGCGACCTCGAAGGGCAGCCCGGCGGCCAGGGCCGCGTCCGCGCGGTGCACGATCAGCTCGTGCGTCATACGGCGGGCCCAGAATCCGGCGTTGTGGATCCCGGCCCAGCTCCACACCTTCGCGTCCGGCCCCGCGTCCCGCAGCGCGCCGACGATCAGCTCGCCGCACTCCGCCAGCCACGCGTCGAGCGCACCGGGATCGCCCCACCGCGCGGGTCCGCCGAAGCCCGGCACCCGCTCCTCGGGAATCTCGTCCCCGGCCCCGGTACGCACCATCAGCGCCGCCCAGCGCAGGGCGCCGCCGACATGCCGTACCAACTGCTCCAGGGACCACTCGGGGGTGGTGGGAACCATGAGGGACAGATCGGCACCGGACCTGACGACGGTCCGCAACTGCCCGGTCTGCAGGGCGATCTCCTGGCAACAGCGGTCATGGGTGAGTCGGGTCATACCGCACACCCTAGGGAGCCGCGCTCACCCCAGCACGGCGATTTCCGCGGCGTCGAACTCCACGCCGACCTCGTCCCCGACCCCGGGCGCGGCCCTGAGCGCGCAGGCCGCCTCCAGGCGGGGTGCGTCGGCGGGCTGGAGGCCGACGGCGACATGGGTGCCCCGGAAGGTGCGCGCGGCCACCGTGCAGCGCAGCCCCTCGTCGGCGGGGACCAGGCGGACACCGGCGGGCCTGACGAGCAGCGTGCGCGGGCCCTGCGGGGCGCCGTCCGGCACGGGGACCTTCCCCCAGGGGGTCACGGCGACCCCGTCCGTCACCGTCGCCCCGACGACGTTCTCGAAGCCGAGGAAGCGCGCCACGAAGGCATCGGCCGGCCGCTGCCACACCTCGAGCGGTGTGCCGGACTGGGCGATCCGCCCGTCCCGCATCACCACCACCCGGTCGGCCAGGGCGAACGCCTCGCCCTGGTCGTGGGTCACGGCGAGCACCGTGGTGCCCAACCGGCCGAACAACTCCCGCAGTTCGACGACAAGACGTTCCCGGAGCGACCGGTCCAACTGGCCGAGCGGCTCGTCGAGCATCAGCAGCCGGGGGCTGGGGGCGAGGGCACGGGCCAGCGCGACACGCTGCTGCTCGCCGCCGGAGAGCGCGGCGACGGCCCGTCCGGCCGCCCCCGGCAGTCCCACCAGATCCAGCAACTCCCCCACCTTGGCGGCCTGTTCACTGCGAGAAGCACCGTGCATCCGTAGCCCGAAGGCCACATTGCCGCCCACGTCCCGCTGCGGGAACAGCTGATGGTCCTGGAACATCAGCCCGACCCCGCGCCGGTGCGCGGGCACGCCCGACTGGTCCCGTCCGTCCAGCAGGATCCGTCCGGAGTCGAGGGGCTGCAGCCCGGCGACCGCCCGCAGCAGCGTCGACTTGCCGCTGCCGCTGGGCCCGAGCACACACACGATCTCGTGCTCGGCGACCCCCAGGCCGACGGCGTCCAGCACCGCCCGTCCGCCGAAGCGGACCGTCGCGGCCTCCAGGCTCAGCAGCATCTAGAACTCCCCGGTCCTGTCGGTCCGCAGCCGCTCCAGCACGAGCAGCGCCACCGCGCACACGATCATCAGAATCGTCGAGAGGGCCATCGCCTGACCGTAGTTGAGGTCCCCGGGCCGCCCCAGCAGCCGCGCCACGGCCACCGGCAGGGTCGGATTCTCCGGCCGTGCGATGAACACCGTCGCCCCGAACTCCCCGAGCGACACGGCGAAGGCGAACCCGGCCGCGATCAGCAGCGCCCGCCGCACCAACGGCAGGTCCACCTCCCGCCACGCCCGCCACGGCGACGCCCCGAGCACCGCCGCCGCCTCCCGCAGCCGTACGTCCACGGCCCGCAGCACGGGCAGCATGGTCCGCACGACGAAGGGGACACCGACCAGCGCCTGGGCCAGCGGGACCAGGATCCAGGAGGCCCGGAGGTCCAGCGGAGGCTCGTCGAGAGCGATCAGGAAGCCGAAGCCCACGGTCACCGCAGACACCCCGAGCGGCAGCATCAGCAGCGCGTCGAACCCGCGCACCAGCCGTCCGGCGTCCCGCCGGGTCAGTGCCACGGCGGCGAGAGAGCCGATCAGCACGGCGATGCCGGTGGCGGCGACGGCGTACTGCAGCGAGTTGCCCACCGCCTCGATGGGCGCGACCAGGAACACGCCCCCGTCGTCCTCGGTCAGCGCCCGGTAGTAGCCGAGGCCCGCGCCACCGAGGGACCGTTCCACCAGCACCGCGAGGGGCAGCAGGATCAGTACGGCGACGGTGGCGACGACCCCACCGAGGAGCGCCCACTGCCCCGCGCCACGCGGCCGGCGTGCGGTCACCGCGGCGTCCACCAGCCGCAGCGCGCTCTCCCGGCGCCGTACGGTCCAGGCATGCAGGACGAGGATCGAGCCCACGGCGGCGAACTGGACCATCGTCAGGACGGCGGCCGTGGACAGGTCGAAGATCTCGGAGGTCTGCCGGTAGATCTCCACTTCGAGGGTGGAGAACGCCGGCCCGCCCAGGATCTGCACCACTCCGAAGGACGTGAAGGTGAACAGGAAGACCATCAGCGCCGCCGCGGCCACGGCGGGCGCGAGCGCGGGCAGGGTGACGGTCCGCCAGGCCGCGAACCGCGAGGCGCCGAGCATCCGCGCGGCCTCCTCCTGCCGCGGGTCGAGCTGGGACCACAGCCCGCCCACGGTGCGTACGACGACGGCGTAGTTGAAGAAGACATGCGCGAGCAGGATCGCCCACACCGTGGTGTCCAGCCGTACGCCCCACACGTCGTCGAGGAGGCCGCCGCGACCGACCAGCGCCATGAACGCCGTACCGACGACGACCGTCGGCAGGACGAAGGGCACGGTGACCACGGCCCGCAGCACCTGCTTGCCGGGAAAGTCGTAGCGCGCGAAGACATACGCGCCGGGCAGGGCGATCAGCAGGGTGAGGGCGGTGGAGGCACACGCCTGCCAGGTGGTGAACCACAGCACCTGCCGGACGTCGGACTGCGCCAGTACGTCCCCGATCCGCCCGAGGTGCCAGGTCCCGTCGGTCTTCAGTCCGCGCGCGACGATCGCGGCGACGGGATAGGCGAAGAACACGGCGAAGAACGCGACCGGCACGGCCATCAGGCCGAGCCGCGCCGCGCTCCCGCGCCGCTTCGCCGCGGCTCGCGTCACTTCAGTACGAGCGAGGTCCACGACTTGACCCACTGGTCACGGTTGGCGGCGATCTTCTGCGGGTCCATGGTCTGCGGGTCCTTGGCCTGCGGACCGAACGTCGCGAACTCCTCGGGCACCTGGGCGCCCTCCCGCACCGGGTACACGAACATGTTGAGCGGCATGTCGTTCTGGAACCGCTCGCCGATCAGGAAGTCGATGAGGGCCTTGCCGCCCTCGGGGTTCTTCGCGTTGCTCAGCAGCCCCGCGTACTCGACCTGACGGAAGCAGGTGCCCTCGGCCACGCCGGTGGGCGCGGTGTCCGGCCTGGGGTCGGCGTAGATCACCTCGGCGGGCGGCGAGGAGGCGTACGACACCACCAGCGGACGGTCGGCCTTGGCCTGCTTGCCGCCGGCCGAGCCGGAGAACTCCTCGTTGTAGGCCTGCTCCCAGCCGTCGACCACCTTCACACCGTTGGCCTTGAGCTTCTTCCAGTAGTCCGGCCAGCCGTCGTCACCGTACTGGGCGGCCGTTCCGAGCAGGAAGCCGAGACCGGGCGAGGAGGTGGAGGCGTTCTCGACCACGAGGAGGTTCTTGTACTCGGGCTCGACCAGGTCGTCGAAGGTCCGGGGCGGAGTCAGGTCGTTCTCGGCGAACCACGCCTTGTCGTAGTTGACGCAGACGTCACCGCTGTCGACGGGGGTGACCCGGTGCTTGTCCTCGTCGACCCGGTACTCGGGCAGGATCAGCTCCGCGTCCTTCGCCTCGTACGGCTGGAACAGTCCGTTGTCCAGAGCGCGGGAGAGCAGGGTGTTGTCGACGCCGAAGAAGACGTCGCCCTGCGGGTTGTCCTTGGTCAGGACGGCCTTGTTCACGGCCTGCCCGGCATCGCCGTCCTCGAGGACCTTCAACCGGTAGCCGGACTGCTTCTCGAAGTCCGCGACGACGTCCTTCGACACGGCCCACGAGTTGTGGCTGACGAGGGTCACGGTCCCGGACCCGCCGTCCCCCGCGTCGCCGCCGTCCGACGACCCGCACGCGGACAGCGCGACCAGTCCCAGCCCGGCGGCCAGAACCATGACCTTCTTGGTGATACCCACTTGATTCCTCCTGGAGTGACCAGGAAGAGACGCGGCCCCGCCCGGGACCTCTGGGTGAGATCCCGGGCAGGGCGCAACAGCTCGAGTGATGACCGATCTCCCTACCCAGAATGACCTGGGCCAGGTTCGGAGGGTCTGCGGCCGGTGCCGCACTCTCAGCGCTGTGGCGCTCCCCTGTCGGAATATGAAGATGTGCTTACGCGAGTCACACTACCTCTCGCTCGCGGCGAGCTGACCACACGCCCCGTCGATCTCCTGTCCACGGGTGTCCCTGATCGTGACCGGCACCCCGTGCGCGGCGATCGCCTCGACGAACGCCTTCTCGTCCTCGGGGCGGGAGGCGGTCCATTTGGAGCCGGGCGTGGGGTTGAGCGGGATGAGGTTGACGTGCACGGGACGGCCCTTGAGCATCCGCCCGAGGCGGTCACCACGCCAGGCCTGGTCGTTGATGTCCCGGATCAGCGCGTACTCGATGGACAGCCGCCGCCCGGAGGTGGCCGCGTACTCGAACCCGGCGTCGAGCACCTCGCGCACCTTCCACCGCGTGTTCACGGGGACGAGGGTGTCGCGCAGTTCGTCGTCGGGGGCGTGCAGCGAGATGGCCAGCCGGCACTTGAAGCCCTCGCCGGTGAACCGGTGGATCGCCGGGACGAGACCGACCGTGGACACGGTGATCCCACGCTGTGACAGCCCGAGCCCGTCCGGCTCGGGGTCGGTGAGGCGGCGGATGGCCCCGACGACCCGGTTGTAGTTGGCGAGCGGCTCACCCATGCCCATGAACACGATGTTGCTGAGCCGCGCCGGGCCCCCGGGCACCTCGCCGTCCCGGAGCGCCCGCATCCCGTCCACGATCTGGTGCACGATCTCGGCGGTCGACAGGTTCCGGTCAAGACCGGCCTGCCCGGTCGCGCAGAACGGGCAGTTCATGCCGCAGCCCGCCTGGGAGCTGATGCACATGGTCACCCGGTCCGGGTAGCGCATCAGTACCGACTCGACGAGCGTCCCGTCGAACAGCTTCCACAGCGTCTTGCGGGTGGTGCCCTGATCGGTGGACAGATGCCGTACGACGGTCATCAGCTCAGGAAGCAGCGCCTCCTGGAGCCTGCCGCGCGAGCCGGCCGGGATGTCGGTCCACTGCTCCGGGTCGTGCGCGTACCGTGCGAAGTAGTGCTGCGAGAGCTGCTTGGCACGGAACGGCTTCTCACCGGCCGCGGCGACGGCCTCCTTGCGCTCGGCGGGCGTGAGATCGGCAAGGTGCCGCGGCGGCCGCTTCGCTCCGCGGGGGGCGACGAAGGTGAGCTCACCGGGAACGGGACGGGCCACGGTCGGGCAACTCCTCATGACGACGGGGTCTGGCAATGCCGCACAGGCGGGGGCGATGGCACCGCTGTGCCTGAGCCAGGAGACGACCCGCGCGGGGCGGGGACGTACGAAAGGGCCCGCAGTCCACCGCGAGCCCTTCCAGGGTACCTGTTCGCCGTCAACCCGATCCGACGAAGATCACCAGCAGCAGCCACACCACGGGAGCCGTCGGCAACAAGAAGTCCAAACGGTCCATGCTGTAGCGATGTGCGGCTACCGCCGCGCGGCCCCGTGGCCCATCTGCCTCACCCCGACCCGACAAACAGGACCAGCAGCAACCACACCACGGGAGCCGTCGGCAACAAGGAGTCCAAACGGTCCATGATGCCGCCGTGGCCCGGGAGCAGCGTGCCCATGTCCTTGATGCCCAGGTCGCGTTTGATCATGGACTCGCCGAGGTCGCCCAGGGTGGCGCTGGCGGCGACCGCGAGGCCGAGCAGCAGGCCCTGCCACCAGCTGCCGTCGTCGATCAGGAACTGCATGCACAGCGCGCCCGCGACCATGGCGAAGCCGATCGCGCCCAGCAGGCCCTCACGGGTCTTGCCGGGGCTGATCCGCGGGGCGAGCTTGTGGGTACCGAAGCGCCAGCCGACGGCGTACGCGCCCGTGTCGCTGACCACCGTCAGCAGCAGGAAGGTGAGGACGCGCCAGGCGCCGTCGTCGGCGGTGAGCATCATCGCGACGAAGGTCGCCAGGAACGGGACGTAGAACGCGGCGAAGACACCCGCCGTGACATCCCTGAGGTAGTTCTCGGGCGGCGCCGTCATACGCCAGACGAGTACCGCCAGCGTGGTGAGCGCCATGGCGACCCACGCGCCCTCGGCTCCCCGCGCGTACCCGGTGACGACCATGGCCGCACCGCCGAGCGCCAGCGGAACGAGGGGCGCCTTGATGCCCTTGCGTTCGTCGAGCCGCTTGGTCAGCTCCCACAGGCCCACCACGACGGCGACGGCGACCACGCCGACGAAGACGGCCTTGACGACGAACAGCGAAGCGACGATCACCGCTCCCAGGCCGACGCCGACGCCTATCGCGGAGCCGAGGTCGCGCCCCGCGCTCTTCTTCTGCGGGGCGGGCGCCGGCTGCGGGGCGTGGGGCATGGGCTCCGGATTCTGCGACACCTCCCCGGGGTGGGGCCGTGCCTGCGGCATCTCGTCTCGGAACAGGGGGCCGCTCAGCCGAACGGCCCCCCGGTCCACCTCCTGGTCTCCGCCGTGTTCGGGTACGTCGGGCACGATGGGCATGGGGCGCGTCTGCTGTACGTAGTGCGCATCGTACGCGGGACCCGCCGGGACAGCGCCCTGGCCGGGCCCGTGATCGGAAGGGCCCCAGTACCCGGTCTGCGGCGTCCCCCAGGAAGAGTCGTTCATCAGACCTCGAGCAGCTCGGCTTCCTTGTGCTTCAGGAGCTCGTCCACCTGGGCGACGTACTTCGCGGTGGTGTCGTCGAGCTCCTTCTCCGCACGGCGGCCCTCGTCCTCGCCGACCTCGCCGTCCTTGATCATCTTGTCGATGGTCTCCTTGGCCTTGCGGCGCACGGAACGGATCGAGATCTTGGCGTCCTCACCCTTGCCCTTGGCGACCTTGATGTAGTCGCGGCGGCGCTCCTCGGTCAGTTCGGGGAACACCACCCGGATGATGTTGCCGTCGTTGCTCGGGTTGACGCCCAGGTCGGAGTCGCGGATCGCCTGCTCGATGTTGCGCAGCGCGCTCTTGTCGAACGGCGTCACCACGGCCATGCGCGGCTCGGGCACGGAGAACGAGGCCAGCTGGTTGATCGGCGTCGGTGCGCCGTAGTAGTCGGCCACGATCTTGTTGAACATCGCCGGGTGCGCACGACCGGTGCGGATCGCGGCGAAGTCCTCCTTGGCGACCACGACGGCCTTCTCCATCTTCTCCTCGGCCTCGAGGAGGGTCTCTTCGATCACCACTTGCTCCTGCGTCTTGAGTAGGCCCGGCTGCGGTTCCTCTTCGGGGCGGCGGCCGGCTGCGTCGCGTCTTCTTCCTGCACGGTTCCCGACCGGCAGGACATTGTCCATCCCCCGGTCAGTTGCGCCCGGCTTGGTCACCGACCAGCGTGCCGATCTTCTCACCCTTGACGGCGCGGGCGATGTTGCCCTCCTTCAGAAGCTCGAAGACCAGGATCGGCAGGTTGTTGTCCCGGCACAGCGTGACAGCCGTGGCGTCGGCGACCTTCAGGTCCCGGGTGATGACCTCGCTGTAGCCGAGCGCGTCGAACTTCACCGCGTCGGGGTTGGTGTTCGGGTCCGAGTCGTAGACGCCGTCCACGCCGTTCTTGCCCATGAGCAGCGCCTCGGCGTCGATCTCCAGGGCACGCTGGGCGGCGGTGGTGTCGGTGGAGAAGTACGGCATGCCCATACCGGCGCCGAAGATGACCACACGGCCCTTCTCCAAGTGCCGTACCGCGCGCAGCGGGATGTAGGGCTCGGCGACCTGCCCCATGGTGATGGCCGTCTGCACTCGGCTGTCGACGCCTTCCTTCTCCAGGAAGTCCTGGAGGGCCAGGCAGTTCATCACGGTGCCGAGCATGCCCATGTAGTCGGAGCGGGCGCGGTCCATGCCGCGCACCTGGAGCTCGGCGCCGCGGAAGAAGTTGCCGCCGCCGATGACGATCGCGATCTCCGCGCCGTCCCGGACGACGGCCGCGATCTCACGCGCGATGGCGTGCACCACGTCGGGGTCGACGCCCAGGCCCCCGCCACCGGAGAACGCCTCTCCGGACAGCTTCAGCATAAACCGGCCGCGTACTTTGCCGTCGTCGCTCTTCTCAGCCTTGGTGGTCATCGGGGATCCCGCCTCTTTCGCGTGTTGCACATACGAAGAAGGCCACTGCCGGTGGGGCGGTGTTCGCATCCCATACGGCAATGGCCTCCTCGTCAGATCTGCTGTCGTCCGGCACGCGCGCGTGCGTGGACGCGTGTCCGAACGACTGCTGTCGACCCTATCGGGGTCGCGCGCCCGTCGCGGTACGGACTCAGATGCCGACCTTGATGCGCGTGAAGCGCTTCAGGGTGACACCGGCCTCGTCCAGGACCTTCTGGACGGACTTCTTGTTGTCCAGCGCGTAGGGCTGGCCGAGCAGCGTGGCGTCCTTGAAGAAGCCGTTCAGGCGACCCTCGACGATCTTGGCGATCGCGGCCTCGGGCTTGCCCTCGGCGCGGGTGGTCTCCTCGGCGATGCGACGCTCCGACTCGACGACCTCGGCCGGCACGTCCTCCTTGGCGAGGTACTTCGGCGCGAAGGCGGCGATGTGCTGCGCGACGCCCTTGGCGACCTCGGCGTTCGGCTGGTCGAGCTCGACGAGCACACCGATCTGCGGGGGCAGGTCGGGCATCGTGCGGTGCATGTACGCCGTGACGTAGCCGTCGGCGTACTGGGCGAAGCGGTCCAGGACGATCTTCTCGCCCAGGTTGGCGTTGGCCTCGTCCACGAACGCCTGGACGGTCTTGCCGGCCTCGATCTCGGAGGCGAGCAGCGCCTCGAGGTCGGCCGGGGAGGTCTTGGTGATGTGCTCGGCGATGGCGGCGGCCGCGGCCTGGAACTTCTCGCCCTTGGCGACGAAGTCCGTCTCGCACTTCAGCTCGACGAGGACACCGGAGGAGTTGTCACCGGCGATGATCGAGACCACGGCGCCGTTCTCGGCGGAGCGGCCCTCGCGCTTGGCGACGCCCTTCTGGCCCTTGATACGGAGCGCCTCGACGGCCTTGTCGACGTTGCCGTCGGCCTCGTCCAGCGCCTTCTTGCAGTCCATCATGCCGGCGCCGGTGAGCTCCCGGAGCTTCTTGACGTCGGCGGCGGTGTAGTTCGCCATGAGTCTGTGAGTCTTTCTCGAAGTCTGGAGGTTCTCAGATCCGCGGGGTCAGGGACCTTCCCCCGGAAGGGGCAGGTGCCCGGCGCGCCGCCGACCTACGGGTGAACGGCGGGAGCGGTTCGCTGAGTCACCGCTCCCGCCGTCAACGGCTCTGACGGGGTCAGGCCTGCTCGGCCTCGGCGGCGGGGGCCTCGGCGGGCTTCTCGGCCTCAGCCTCGGGAGCCTCGGCCGGCTTCTCGGCCTCGGCCTCGGCGGGCTTCTCGGCCTCGGCGGCGGCCGGAGCGGCCTCCTCGGCCTTCTTCTCGCCCTCGAGCAGGTCGCGCTCCCACGCGGCGAGCGGCTCGCCGGCGGCCTTGTCACCCTTGTCCCCGGTGGCGGCACCGGAGCGGGCGATGAGGCCCTCGGCGACGGCGTCGGCGATCACGCGGGTGAGCAGGGTGACGGAGCGGATCGCGTCGTCGTTGCCCGGGATCTTGTAGTCGACCTCGTCGGGGTCACAGTTGGTGTCGAGGATGGCGACGACCGGGATGTTGAGCTTCCGGGCCTCGCCGACCGCGATGTGCTCCTTCTTGGTGTCCACGATCCAGACGGCGCTGGGCACCTTCTGCATCTCGCGGATACCGCCGAGGGTCTTCTCCAGCTTGGCCTTCTCGCGGGAGAGGACGAGCAGTTCCTTCTTGGTGAGGCCGGAGGCGGCCACATCCTCGAAGTCGATCTGCTCGAGCTCCTTGAGGCGCTGCAGACGCTTGTAGACGGTCGAGAAGTTGGTGAGCATGCCGCCCAGCCAGCGCTGGTTCACGAAGGGCATGCCGACGCGGGTCGCCTGCTCGGCGATCGCCTCCTGCGCCTGCTTCTTCGTACCGACGAACATGACCGTGCCGCCGTGGGCGACGGTCTCCTTGACGAACTCGTAGGCGCGGTCGATGTACGACAGCGACTGGAGCAGGTCGATGATGTAGATGCCGTTGCGCTCCGTGAAGATGAAGCGCTTCATCTTCGGGTTCCAACGACGGGTCTGGTGACCGAAGTGGACGCCGCTTTCCAGCAGCTCCCGCATCGTGACGACGGCCATGGCCGTATCTCCTCGAATTTCTCGGTTGTGCCGCGGATGCCGGACGGCTTCCGCGCCTGACGCCCACGACGCGCCGTTGCCACGAAGGACCGAGGGGCGCTGACATCGGGGGACCGGCCGTGACCGGCCCCGATGTCGGGGCGTGCGAAGTCGACCCGGTGACCCGGGTCGCCACCAGAAGTGTACGGGACACGCGGGGTGCCGGGTGACGCCGTTGTCCACAAACGGGTGGTGGTCCACAGGTCCCGGCGGTGATCGGGTGCCCGCGCGACGCTGACCCGCATGCGAACGAGTCGATGGGTCGGAGCGGGTACGCGACTGGCCCTGCTGGTGATTCTGGCCGTGGCGGTGCTGTGGGCACCGCCGCCTCCGTCCTGGCTGCCGACGGGTACACGGACGGCGGACCCGGCGGGTGCGGACGGAGCGACGCCGGCCGTCGGGCGGGTGTGGCCGGTGGGCGTTCGGCCGCGGGTGCTGCGCGGCTGGGAGCCGCCGGCGACGGTGTACGCGCGCGGCCACCGGGGCGTGGACCTGGCGGCGGCCCCGGGAGCGCCGGTGCGGGCGGTGGCGGCGGGCCGGGTCCGGTTCGCGGGCCGGGTGGCCGGGAGGGGTGTGGTCTCGGTGGAACTGGCGGGGACGGGTGATCCCCCGCTGCGCACGACCTACGAGCCGGTCCGCGCGTCGGTGACCGAGGGCGACGAGGTGACGGCCGGTGAGGTGATCGGCGCGGTGGAACCCACGGGCTCCCACTGCACGGTTCCCTGCGTGCACTGGGGCCTCCTGAAGGCGGACACCTACCTGGACCCGCTCACCCTGCTGCCCCCGTGGCTCCTGCGCAGGGGCCCGTCGAGACTGCTACCGGTCCTGGGCGCCCCGGCACCGGCCTGAGCCACCCGCGGCCCCACGCCGCCGCCTCCCTCCCCGGACCGGCCGGCCCGGGGGACGGGCCCGCGCGGCGCCGGCACCGGGATCATCCGGCCCCGTCCGCACGGCGCCACCGCCTCCCTCGGCACGCACGGCCGCCGCGCCATGACACACCCCCATGGGAGGACCACCGGAGACCCCAAGGCCCGACTGGGGACGACCAGCCCTTACCCCACCCGCCCCCACGGGCGACACCGGCTCGGCCCGGGCGCGAGTCCCCTCTGCTCGCAGCACGCCCACGGGGACCACCGGCCGAGGGCGGGCCCGGACGGCCCGCTCGCGATGGCTCCGTTCGCCGCGGAGCAGGTGCGGTACGGACGGGTCCGTGGAGGCGGTTCACCGGCCGGACCGGGTTGCGGCGAGGTCAGCCGCGGACGCCCCTGAGGGCCATGGAGACCGCCGCGTCCATGATCGTGTCCGGGTGTTCCGCCGCGCCCAGTTCGATGCGGCGCACGGCGGCGTCGACCACGCCCTGGACCAGCATGGCCGCGAGCCGGGGCTCGGAGTGGCCCAGTTCGGCGAGGGCTTCGACGATCATCGCGATGAGGCCACCGTGTGCGGCGCGGAT
Organism: Streptomyces sp. NPDC086080; assembly: GCF_044540255.1. Classification (NCBI taxonomy): domain Bacteria; kingdom Bacillati; phylum Actinomycetota; class Actinomycetes; order Kitasatosporales; family Streptomycetaceae; genus Streptomyces; species Streptomyces sp. NPDC086080. The sequence goes on along the minus strand of NZ_JBITRU010000006.1, from coordinate 240,344 downwards.
CTTCTCCCGCGCGCCGGCGTCGAGTTCGCTCGCGGAGATCGCGACGACGGCACGGTGCCGCCGGTCCCCGACCAGTTCCAGCTGTGTGCGGACATAGGCCTCGATCCTGGCCGCGGCCCCGTCGGCGTCCGCCATCGCGGCCTCCACCTCGGCGGCCCAGACCGGGAAGTCGACCTCGCACAACTCCTCGACGACGGCCGCGCGCGAGCGGAAGTACTCGTACACGGACGAACGCGCGAGGCCGGTGCGCTCGGCGAGGGCCGGAAAGGTCAGCGCCTCCGTACCGCCCTCGGACAGCAGGGAGCGTGCCGCGTCCAGCAGGGCGGCTCGCTGCATCGACCGGTGCTCGGCCACGGAGGCCGCTCGAATCCTTGGCACGTCCACCACTTTACGGACGCCGCGCCCGCGGCGGCCAGAGGAGGGGCCCGCTCCGCGCGGAACGACTCAGCGGCCGAAGCTCGCCAGTTTGGCGCGCAGCTGGAGCACGGACTTCGTATGGATCTGGCTGACCCGGCTCTCGGTCACGCCCAGCACATTGCCGATCTCGGCCAGCGTGAGCCCTTCGTAGTAGTACAGCGTGACCACGGTCTTCTCCCGCTCGGGCAGGGTGTTGATGGCCCGTGCCAGGAACCTCCGCAGCTCCCGGTCCTCGGCCACCACCACCGGGTTGTCCGCGGCCGTGTCCTCCAGGGTGTCCCCGACCTGCAGCAGTTCCTCCAGGGCGACGACATTGGCCAGCGAAAGCTGGCTGAAAACCGCGTGCAGCTCGTCCACGCCGATACCCATCTCGCCGGCGACCTCGCTCTCCGACGGCGTGCGCCGCAGCCTCGCCTCGAGCGTGGCGTAGGCGCGCTCGACGTTGCGCGCCTTCTGCCGCACCGAGCGCGGGATCCAGTCCAGTGCCCGCAGTTCGTCGATCATCGCGCCCCGGATGCGGGTGATCGCATAGGTCTCGAACTTGATCTCCCGGTCGACATCGAACTTCTCGATCGCGTCGATCAGTCCGAAGACCCCGGAGGAGACGAAGTCCGCCTGCTCGACATTGGGCGGCAGCCCCACACTGACCCGGCCGGCGACGTATTTCACCAGCGGCGAGTAGTGCAGGATCAGCTGCTCCCGCAGTCGTTCGTCCCCCGTCGCCTTGTACGACCGCCACAGCTCCTCGAGCGTCGAGGGAGCCGGCGGCCGCACGCTGCCACCGTCGCGGGCGGCTGGGGGGATCGCCGCCCGGTCGGACCCGGAGGTGTGCTGGGGCATTCGTCGCCTAGTGCCGTTCTGCCGTGGGCTGGTGCTGGCCGGATTCGCTGTCTGTCCGATGTCGGGCTTTGCCTGTCCGTGTCGGGATCCTCGTGAGCGTAGCGTGACTGCGGCGTCGCGGTGTGCGAAGAGGCGAGGCAGGGCCGTGCGCAGATACGTTCCGGACGCCGCCCCACCGGGGCATGCCCGTCGCTCTGTGTGATCACCCGGGTGTCCCAACTGGCTTATTTTCCCTGGGGCGTCGTGGTTCCCCCGGACGGCCGAACACGCTCCGTCAGCGGGTGTCCGGTCCTTCGCGGACCGGTGTCATCGCCTGGCGCGTCAACTTCCAGCCGTCGCCGTGTCGTTCGACGTAGCCAAGTGCTCGTAGTTCGTACAGTCTCGCGATCGCGTCGTCCGGGGTGGTCCGCGCGGCGAGGGCGATCTCCTCGGGCCGGACCGTGGCCCGCGCCGGAAGGGCGTCGAGGACCTGACGGCAGGCCGGGGCGAGGAGGTCCCGGGGCAGTACCGGTCCCCGGCGTTCCGGCGCGAGCTCGCCCATGTCGCCGACCAGTTCGACGACCTCGGCGGCATCGGTGACCAGGACCGCGTCCTGACGCAGCAGTTCGTGCACTCCGGCGGAGAGGCCGCTGGTGGCCGGCCCCGGAACGCCCATGGTGTGGCGGCCCAGGCGACGGGCCGCACGGGCTGTCACCAGGGAGCCGCTGCGGTGGGCGGCCTCGACGACGACCGTGCCCCTGGTGAGCGCCGCGATCACCCTGTTGCGGAGCACGAATCTGCTCGGTGTCGGATGATCGCCGGGCGGCAACTCACCGACGACCAGCCCTTGTTCGGCGATCCTGCCGATGAGTCCGGCGTGTCCGCGCGGGTAGGGCCGGTCGACTCCGCAGGCGAGGACGGCGACGGTGGCGCCGCCGGCGCCCAGCGCTCCGCGGTGCGCGGCGCCGTCGATCCCGTAGGCTCCCCCGGAGACCACGATCCAGCCACGCTCGGCCAGGCCCGCCGCGAGCGCGGCGGCCATGTACGCGCCGTACTCGGTGCAGGCGCGGGCGCCCACGACGGCGACCGAGCGCAGCGCCCACATCCGCAGGTCCGCACTGCCCCGCACCCACAGCCCGAGCGGCCTCGCGTCCCCCAGGTCGTCGAGCTGCCCGGGCCATTCGGCGGTTCCCGGACAGACGAACCGCACTCCGGCGTCCCGGGCGACGGCGAGATCCCGGCGCGGCTCGGCCCGCTCGGCCCGGGCCCGCAGCCCTGCCCACCGCTTACCGCTCACCCCGGGTGGCGGCTCACCGCCTTCCCTCAGCCGTCGCACCAGAGTGTCCACACCGAGTGTCCGCAGCCAGCGTCCGCCGACCTCGTCACCGGGTTCGAGGACCCGGGTGAGGAGGACCCGGCCGAGCAGTGCGTCGCCCCCGGGGCCGGGCTCCAGGCCCGTCGCCGAGCTCGTCCCGGCGCTCATACCGCCGCCCCGATGGCCATGGGCACCCCTCGCGGGACGCCGGTGCGCAGTTGCAGGGCGAGGGCGACGTCGGTGGCGTCGGGCCGGTCGTGGCCGGACAGGTCGGCGACGGTCCAGGCGACCCGCAGGACCCGGTCGAGCCCCCGGGCGCTGAGCACGCCGCGTTCCAGGCTCCGCTCCGCGTCGTCCAGGGCCCCGGGGGCGGCTCGCCAGCGGCTGCGCAGTTCCCGGCCCGGGATTTCGCTGTTGGTGCGCCACGGGGTACCGGCGAGCCGCGCCGCCGCGCGCTCCCGGGCCGCGCGCACCCGGTCGGCGACCCGCACGGTGGCTTCGCCGCCGGCGCCGCTCGCCGACAGTTCGCCACGGGTGACCCGGTCGACCTCGACCCGCAGGTCGACCCGGTCGAGCAGCGGTCCGGACAGCCGGGCCTGGTAACGGCGGATCGCCGCGGGCGGGCACTCGCACTGCTCGTTCGTCTGCGAGAAGCGCCCACAGGGACAGGGATTGGCGGCGAGCACCATGAGGAAGCGCGCCGGGAAGCACACGACCCCCGCGCTCCGCGCGATGATCACGTGCCCTGCCTCCAGCGGCTGACGCAACGCGTCCAGGACCTTGCTGCTGAACTCCGGTGTCTCGTCCAGGAAGAGCACGCCCCGGTGCGAGAGCGACACCGCTCCCGGCCGGGCCGTCCCGGGACCGCCGCCGACCAGTGCCTGCATCGTGGCCGAGTGGTGGGGGGCGCAGTAGGGCGCCGTGCCGATCAAGGGCTTGCCCGGGGGGAGCAGGCCCGCCACCGAGTGCACGGCCGTCACCTCGAGGGACGCCTGCCGGTCCAGTGGCGGCAGGATCGACGGCAGCCGCTCCGCGAGCATGGTCTTGCCGGCGCCGGGTGGTCCCTCGAGGAAAAGGTGGTGGGCGCCCGCGGCGGCCACCTCCACCGCCGTCCGCGCCGAGCGCTGGCCGACGACGTCCGCGAGGTCGTGCCCCTGGTCCTGGTGTGCCGCGCCGAAGGTGTGCATGCCGGTGGCCGCTCCGGTGCCCGGGAGGCGCAGCCCCGACAGCAGCGGGTCGGGCCGCTCCGGGTCCTCGGTCTGCTCCTCCGGCACCGGCTCGTCGGTGAGTACCGCGATCAGCTGGCGCAGGCTACGGATTCCCAGGACGGACACGCCCGGCACCAGCGAGGCCTCGGCGGCGGCGCACTCCGGCACCACCACCTGTTCGTAGCCCGCGTCGGCCGCGGCCAGTACCGCGGGCAGGATGCCGCGCACCGGGCGGACCCGGCCGTCCAGCCCGAGTTCGCCGATCATCACGAGGTCGGCCAGCACCCGTGGATCGATCCGCTCGGCGGCGCCGAGCACCGAGCAGGCAATGGCCAGATCGAAGCCGCTGCCGGCCTTCGGCACCGATGCCGGGCTGAGTCCCACGGTGAGTTTCTTCTGCGGCCACTCCCCGCCGGAGTTGACCACGGCGGCCCTGACCCGGTCCCGGCTCTCCGTCAGGCTCTTGTCCGGCAGCCCCACCAGCGTGAACGCCGCGACTCCCGGTTCCAGGTCGGCCTGGACCTCCACGACCACGCCCTCGACGCCCACCAGGGCCACCGAGCACGTACGGGCGAACCCCATGTCAGGCCACCCCCCGGACGTGCTCGACGACGGGTGCCCCACGGGCCGGCAACAGCACGCCGACCAGGTCGATGCGGACCCCGCCGGGCGGTGCTCCCCCGTGTTCCTGGAGCCAGCGCTCCGCGAGGCGCCGCAGCCGGGCCGCCTTGGCCCGCGTGAGCGCCTCCATGGGGTGCTGGAAGGGTCCTGCCCTGCGGGTCTTCACCTCGCAGACGACCAGGGCGTCGCCGTCCCTGGCCACGATGTCGATCTCTCCGGTCCGGCCGCAGCGCCAGTTGCGCTCCAGGACCGTCATTCCCGCCTGCGTCAGCCGCCGCGCGGCCAGGGTCTCGCCGTACCTGCCGAGTGCGCTGTGCGCCCGATGTGCGTCCATGGTCGGCACCACCTCCGGCGCCCAACGTCACGCATCCCGCTCCCCGAAGTGGATCTCGGTGGACGACCCGGCGGTTGTGGAGAACTCCGTCACCCGTACGAGCACCGCCCGCACGGGGCCCGGTCACCCGCTCGGCAGTTCCAGATCTCTCTTGGTGAGCTCCTCGATGTTCACGTCCTTGAACGTGAGCACGCGCACCTGCTTCACGAACCGGGCCGGCCGGTACATGTCCCACACCCAGGCGTCCGCCATCGACACCTCGAAGAACACCTCACCCTGGACCGAGTGCACCTGCATCTCGTAGTCGTTGGTCAGATAGAAGCGCCGTTCGGTCTCGATCACATATTTGAACAGACCGACGACATCTCGGTACTCCCGGTAGAGCTTCAGCTCCATCTCGGTCTCGTACTTCTCGAGGTCCTCGGCGCTCATGGCAGTTCCCCTTCAGCCGTGCGATCCCACCATTGTGCGCCTGTCCCGGGTGTCACCGGACGATTTCGGTGTCCAGGGTCACGGGGCGGGCGGGGGGACCCTCGTCGAGCAGTGTCCGCAGCAGCCCGGCGAGTCTGGTCGGATACACCGTCTCACGTGCACCGGTGAGTTCCGGACACGTCCACCAGCGCGCTCCGACGACACTGCGCCGCTCCAGCTCGGTCAGCGCCGTGGCGGCGGTCACCGTCTGCGCGGTACGGGCGAGGTAGTACCACTCGTCCTGGTCCCAGCGGCGCCCGGCGAACGGGAAGGAGCACCTGCGCCGCCACAGCACAGGGCCCAGCTCCACCTCCGTGATGCCGGTCTCCTCGGCGAGTTCGCGCAGCGCGGCCTGCTCGCGGGTCTCCTCGCCCTCGACGCCGCCGCCGGGGGTGAACCACCAGTCGTCGGCGGGGTCGTCCGGTTCGTGGCCGTGCAGCAGAAGGATGCGGTCCCGCGGGTCGAGCAGGACGACCCGGGCGACCCTGCGCAGTCCGCCCTCGTAGGAACCCTCGACCGCCGGTGCCGGCTCAGCGGACACCGGTGGTTCCCCCGTTCGCCCGGGCCCGGGACGCCCCCGCCCGGTTGGCGAGCGGGCCGTAGGCGGCCCCGCCGAGGACGAGGACGGCGCCGGCGATCACCGCGGCGACGACGGTCCTGAACGGGCCGGGCGAGGAGAGCGCACCGAGTTCTTCGAAACCGGTGGGTGCCGTCAGCATTCCGTCCAGGGGCCAGACCACGGCGTCGACCCGGGCCTGGACCGCGTCACGGGAGACGGTGCCGCCGGCGGCGTCGGTCAGATGGGCCGTGGAGTCCACCGACCCGGAGCGCTCGTCGCCGAGCAGGAACAGGCGCCCCTGCGGCACGGTCACCTCGGGAAAATCGGCGGACCCGGTCGCCGGGCCCTCGATGAGATCGGAGAGGTACGGTTCGTCGATCTGCTCGCCGTTGACCGTCAGCTTGCCGTTCTGGCAGCAGGAGACCTTGTCGCCGCCGACGGCGACCACCCGCTTCACCATGGGCGCGTTCGACCAGGTCGTGTCCGTGAAGACGACGACGTCACCACGGCGGACCTCGTCGCCGTCGATGCGCTCGGCCAGCACCCGGTCGCCCGCGCCGATCGTCGGCGCCATCGAGGTGGTGGGCACGGTGTACGGCCGGTACACCACCGCTCCCCAGACGAATCCGCCGAGGAACAGCACCAGCCCCAGGGCCACGGCCAGCCCGGACAGGCGCTGACCGGTCCGGCCACCCGCTCTGCCGCTGTCCGGACCGCTCGCGCCGGGGACCGTGCGCGTCGTGCTCTGACCACTCATGGGCCGCACCCTACCCGGCAGTACCGGACGCGGTCAGCCCTCTTCCCGGCCTGCTCCGTCGCCGTACCTCCGTCGCCGCCACAGCACCAGGGGCGCCGCACCCGCGAGTGCCAGACCCTGCGGCGCGACCGACAGGGCCGCGGCGGACGACGCGGCCTGCAGGCCGGGCTGGTCGAAGGTGTCCGGGACGGGCAGGTTGGACCAGCGGTTGATCGGCCAGGCGATGACGATGGCGCGGCCGACGACCTTGTCCACGGGGACGAAGCCCTCGTTCTTGTCCGCCTGGTTGTACCGCGAGTCCCGGGAGTTCTGGCGGTGGTCGCCCATGACCCAGATGTGGCCCTCGGGGACCTTCACCTTGAACTGGCCGCCCTGGTCGTCCTGGCTGCACGGGGTGTTGCCGGGATACACGTACGACGCCTCGTTCAGCGCCATGCCGTTGACCTTCAGCGGGCCGGTGCCCTTGCACTCGATCGTGTCACCGCCGACGCCGATGACCCGCTTGATCAGGTCCTTCTCCTCCGCGGACGGCATCAGGCCGATCCAGCTGAGGACCTTCTGCAGGGGGTTCGGATCGGGCGTCGGCTCGCCCGCCAGCCAGTTGTCGGGGTCGTGGAACACCACGACCTCGCCGCGCTCGGGCTCGGAACCGAACCAGGGGGTCAGCTTGTCGACCAGGACCCGGTCACCCTGCTGGAGGGTGTTCTGCATCGAGTCGGACGGGATGGAGAACGCCTGCACCAGGAACGTCTTGATCAGCAGCGCCAGTACCAGCGCGATACCGATCAGGATGGGCAGCTCCTTCCAGAAGGAGCGGGGCTGCTTCGCCCGTGGAGAGCCGTCGCCCGAACCTCCCCGGCCGGCCGGGGGCTGCCCGTCCCCGGGGCCTTCGCCATCCGCCGAGGAGTGTTTCCCGGAGGTCACGGAGTCGTCCCCAGCGGGATAGGCCGTCTCCGCGGGACGCCCGCGGTGCTCCTCGCCCTCGCGTCCGGACCGTGCGCCAACCGCCGCATCCCCCACGCCAACTCCTCACTCTCTGCCGCCGCCCGCGCCATGTCCGGCGCAGGCCCACCACTCCCATAACGAGCGGGAGTTCCGCAGGGCTCGGGAGTTGGACCATTCCCTTGGGATCGTCCGGGGCAACCCTATGCGACAGCGGGGCGGCAGCGGTCGACCCCGGCGCGGAGTCCGACACGGAGGCGTAGGTCGTGGGTTCCTCCAGGGTGTTCCAGTGACCGAGTGGCCAGGCGATGACCATGGCCCGGCCCACCACCTCCTCCTCGGAGACGGTGCCGCCGTAGTCGGTGTCCTGGTGGGAGCGGGAGTCGGCGGAGTTCGCCCGGTGGTCACCCATCACCCACAGCCGCCCCTCGGGCACGGTGATGTCGAACGGGGTCGTGGAGGGGGCGTTGCCGGGGTAGAGGTAGTCCTCTTCCAGGGGAACGCCGTTGACGGTGACACGGCCCTGCTGGTCACAGCACTGGACCCGGTCGCCGCCGACGCCGACGACCCGCTTGATGAGGTCCTTGTCGTTCTCCGACGGCAGCAGTCCGATGAAGGTGAGCCCTTCCTTGATCTGCTTGATCCCGACGGGATCGTCCTTCTTCGGGCTCGTCTGCTCGTCCTGGAGCCAGCCGCCGGGGTCCTTGAAGACGACGACGTCACCGCGCTGCGGCTCGGACCCGAACCACGGCGTGAGCTTGTCCACCAAAACCCGGTCGCCGATCTGGATCGTCTGCTCCATGGAGCCCGAGGGGATGACGAAGGCCTGGACCAGGAACGTCTTCAGGACCAGCGCGATCAGCACGGCCACGCCGATGAGAAGGGGGATCTCCTTGACCGCGCCACGCCTGCGGCGCCGCTTGACCTTGCGCTGGAGCTTGCGGCGTTCGGCCCGGCTGCGTCCGGGAGCGGGGCCGGCCGCGCGGCGGGATCCGGTGGGCAGCAGGTTCTCCGCGGCGCTCTCCGGGACACCGCGAGGTTTGCCGCGGTTACCCATGTCCGCCCTCCGCCGGACGGGCCGCCTCACGCGCGGGGACGCGGTCGTAGGCGTCGGGCCGCTGCAGCCGGGTGGCCCGGCCGAAGGGCCATACGATCCCGTCGGCGCGGCCGATCACCTCGTCCACGGGGACCATGCCGCCGCCGGGTGAGCCGAGGCGGTCGCGGGAGTCGCTCGAGTTGCCGCGGTGGTCGCCGAGGACGAACAGCCGCCCGTCGGGCACGACGACGTCGAACGGCACCGTGGAGGGGCTGTCTCCGGGGAACAGGAAGCCCGACTCGTCGACCGACCGGCCGTTCACGCGGATCCTCCCCTCCCTGTCGCAGCAGACCACGTGGTCTCCGCCCACCCCGACGACGCGCTTGATGTAGTCGGCCTCACCGAAGTACCCGGTGCCGTCGAACACGATCATGTCCCCGCGGCCCGGCCCGTCACCGAACCGGTACGCCAACTTATTTACGAGAACGCGGTCCCCGACCCTCAATCCGGGCTCCATCGATCCACTCGGGATCTCGAACGGCCGCGCCACGAACGTGTTGACGGCCATCAGGAACAGCAGACAGAGCAACAGGGTCAGGGTAATGCGCCCGCCGGGGAGCCAGTGCGTGATGCGCGGCACCAACGCGGAGCGCGACCGCTCCTCCGGACCCACCGTTCCCGAGGTGTCCTCGGGTCCGGCCGTGGAGAAGGAACGGTCGCGCTCCGTCGGCTGTGCTTCGGTGTCCATCGGGGCCACATGCTATCCGGCCCCGGTGCGACGGCGGTGAAGCGCTCAGTTCTCGCGCTTCTCCTTGATCTTGGCAGCCTTGCCGCGCAGCTCACGCAGGTAGTACAGCTTGGCGCGGCGGACGTCACCCCTGGTAACGAGCTCGATCTTCTCGACGATCGGGGTGTGCACCGGGAAGGTGCGCTCGACGCCGACGGAGAAGGAGACCTTGCGGACCGTGAAGGTCTCGCGGACGCCGGCACCCTGGCGGCGGATCACCACGCCCTTGAACTGCTGCACACGGGAGCGGTTGCCCTCGATGACGCGCACGTGGACGTTGACGGTGTCGCCGGGGCGGAACGCCGGGACGTCGCTGCGCAGCGACGCGGAGTCGACGGAGTCGAGCAGGTGGGACATTTCGTCTGCTTTCTTCGCTGATGCCGCAGGTCATCAACGGCAACTAGGGTTTGCGGACCGAAGAGTGCGGTACGGGCGGGCGTCATGTCCCCCTGCGGCAGGGGCGCACGCCGGACGACGCACAACAGCGGCCTATTCTTCCACGCCGTCGGTCCTGTGCCAAAATCGGCCGTACGGCTCTCCCGCCGGGTCCGGCGCCCAGCCCAGGATGGACAGCATTTCGCGGTCCTTCTTGTCGAAGGCCCCGGGGTCGCAGCGTTCGATGAGGTCGGGCCGGTGGGCCGTGGTGCGGCGCAGCGCCTCGTCGCGCCGCCAGCGGGCGATCTTCCCGTGGTGACCGCTGAGCAGCACGTCCGGAATCCCCCGCTCGCGCCATCGCGGCGGCTTGGTGTAGACGGGGCCCTCCAGCAGGCCGGCCATGGCACCCGGCGCGAAGGAGTCGTCGCGGTGCGATTCGGCGTTGCCGAGGACTCCCGGGAGCAACCGGGCCACGGCCTCGGTGACCACGAGGACGGCCGCCTCGCCGCCCGCGAGGACGTAGTCACCGATGGACACCTCGTACACGGGTATCCGGGTCGCGTACTCGTCGATGACGCGGCGGTCGATGCCCTCGTAGCGGGCCGGGGTGAAGATCAGCCAGGGGCACTCGGAGAGGTGGACCGCCAGTTCCTGGGTGAAGGGCCGGCCGCTGGGAGTGGGCACGATCAGGGCCGGCTCGCCGGAACCGGTCTCGTAACCGTCCGCCAGCACCGAGTCCAGCGCGTCTCCCCAGGGCTCGGTCTTCATGACCATGCCGGGGCCGCCGCCGTACGGGGTGTCGTCGACGGTGTTGTGCCGGTCGTAGGTCCAGGAGCGCAGGTCGTGAACATGCACGTTCAGCTGTCCACGCGCGCGCGCCTTGCCGACGAGGGAGACGTTCAGCGGCTCCAGGTACTCGGGGAAGATCGTGACGACGTCGAGCCGCATCACGCCTCGTTCCCGGTGGTGTCCAGCGCGGAGGCGGTCTCGGCCCGGTCGTCGATCAGACCGGGCGGCGGATCGATGACCGCGCGCTGTTCCTCCAGGTCGATCTCGGTGACGATCTCCTCGACGAACGGCACATAGACCTCGGTGCCGTCGGGGCGCTCGACCACGAAGAGGTCCTGGGTGGGCAGGTGCGAGATCTCGGTGATCCGGCCGACCTCCTCGCCGTCCTTCGTGACGACGTCGAGGTCGATCAGCTGGTGGTCGTAGTACTCGTCCTCGTCCTCGGGCCGCTCGTCCGGGTCGACGTCGGCGATGAGGAGGGTGTTGCGCAGCGCCTCGGCGCCGCTCCGGTCGTGGACACCCGCGAAGCGCAGCAGGAGCCGGCCGCTGTGCACCCGGCCGGTCTCGATGGTGAGCGGACCGACCGAGGCGGGGTCGGTGGCCAGGACGGCACCGGGCCCGAGCCTCACCTCCGGTTCGTCGGTACGGACCTCAACGGTGACCTCGCCCTTGATGCCATGGGCACGGCCGATGCGAGCGACTACCAGCTGCACTGTGCTTGATCTCCTGTCGGACGGCGACGAGCCACTCACGGCTCGAACGACTACGGGCCGGGGACGGCCCAGTGGCCCTCCCCGGCCCGAGCCGGTGCTGCGTTTGGCGTCAGCGGACGTGGTCCACGTCGACGAGGTCGACACGGATACCGCGGCCGCCGATGGCGCCCACGACGGTACGCAGAGCGCGCGCGGTGCGGCCGTTGCGGCCGATCACCTTGCCGAGGTCGTCCGGGTGGACCCGGACCTCGAGCACGCGCCCGCGGCGCAGGTTGCGTGAGGCGACCTGCACATCGTCGGGATGGTCGACGATGCCCTTCACGAGGTGCTCGAGAGCCTCCTCGAGCATGCTCAGGCCTCGGTGGACGCGGACTCGGCCGGGGCCTCGTCCTTCTTCTCAGCCTTCTTCTTCTGGGTGATCGCCTCACCCTTGCCCTCGTCCTCGCCGCCGAACGCCTCGAACGACGGACGGGCAGGCTTCTCGGCCCGCTGCAGCAGCGGAGCAGGGGCGGGCTCGCCCTTGAACTTCTGCCAGTCGCCGGTCTTCTTCAGGATGGCGAGCACGGGCTCGGTCGGCTGGGCGCCGACACCGAGCCAGTACGCCACGCGCTCGGCGTCGACCTCCATCACCGACGGGTTGTACGTCGGGTGGTACTTGCCGATCTCCTCGATGGCCCGGCCGTCACGGCGGGTACGGGAGTCGGCGACGACGATGCGGTAGTGAGGCGAACGGATCTTGCCCAGACGCTTCAGCTTGATCTTGACTGCCACGGGAGTGGGTTCTCCTGGATTTGACGTGGGTGGGCACGGCGAGAATGCCGCGTGGGGTTGCGGTACCCGAGTGCCCGATGGACGCGTCAGCCGGAGGAGAGAGGGGTCCTGTGCGACTGTCGAGTACAGCTAGCCATTGTGCCACACCCTGCGGGGCGCGCTTCACCGAGGGGGCCCGCCTGTGCGCGGGCAGCCCGCGGAAACACCCGGCGTCCTGGTGACCGTGCGGCGGGTGCGCCACTCGGCGCCGCAAGGTGCCGCCGCGGACACCCGTGCCGCCCAACAACACGACTTGCCCGCGGCGGTACGGGTGTACGCAATGAAGCCGAGGACCCCCGGCACCCACGAGGTGCCGGGCGCTCAGCTCGCTGCCATGACCTCCGGGATCCGGAACGGTTTGCCGCAGCCGCCGCAGACGATGGGGGCCTGGGCCAGGACGGACGGGACGACGCGGACGTTGCGGCCGCAGTCGCAGACGGCCTTGACCCGCACACCACCCCCGGAGGAGCCGTGCCGCGCGGCCGGCCCGCGGAAGCTGCGGGCGGTGTCGCCCGCGGTCGCCGCGGTGTGGGCCTTCAGGGCGCGATGGAGACGTTCCGTCGTCGGACGGTAGCGGCGCTTCGCCTCGGGGGTGAGCGTGACCAGCGAGAAGCCGCTGCTGGGATGCGGTTCCTCGGGGTGATCCAGGCCCAGCTCCTCGGCGATCGCGAGGAATCTGCGGTTGTGGTAGCGGCCGGCGCGGGATGTGTCGCGTACGCCGCGCGCGGCGGCGACGCCATGGACTGCCTCGTGCAGCAGTCGCTCGAAGGAGAGTTCGTGACCGCACGCGGACGACGACTCCCCGATCAGGGACTCGGGCGCGGCAAGATCGGGCAGTTCGGGGTGGTACCGCTGAATGTCGGCCCACGCCTCTGCCAGCTCTGCGGCGAGAACAGGTGGTGTCTGTGTCGTGCTCACGTAATCACAACGAGCGCGGGTGCCTCTGTGTTCCGATTCCGGGGCATCCCAAATAATTTGCACGTACCCGTCAGTTGCCACTGATGCGTCCTGACGAGGGCGGGTGCGCTGATCTGCGGAGAAGCCTCGCAGCTCACCTCAAGGTGGTGCGTAGGCTGACGTACGCCCACCCGTCTCCCGCCACCACCCGGATACGAGACCCCTGCGGGCCACCCCTACTTCGCGCGTCAGCAGTCTCCGTGCCCCGGCGCGTACGAGGTCCCCGGATGCGCAAGAGGTGTTCCGGCCGCTCCTCGGGCGGGTCGGCGTCCAGCTCACCGGAACCGCCACGACCGCGACGTTACCCCCTTCACCCTGCCGCACCGCGCACCGTCCCGCTCCGGCGCCTCTCGACCCGTCGACATTGGCCGGAACCGGTGCACGGGTGCCTTCACCATGGCGGGCCGCACGGCCCCGGATTACCGGAACGTGAATTCTTGCCAGTGGCACAAGCAAGTACCAGACCGCCGCCCCGTTCCACTGGACGACACGTCGCGGGCGGAGTTACCTGGCATACGGGGGGAGTGCGGGCGCACTGCGCGGGGGGCAGAAAACCGGGCACCGCGGCAACTCTCGGCTGATTGGGGCGCTTACCTATGACACCTACGCTCGTGCGGCAGCACCTGCCTCGCACGGGGGCCTCCCCCCGGGTGGACCTGCGTGCCCGCGCGCGTGACTGGTCCGAGATCCAGGAGCGGATGCTCGTACCGCTCTACGAGGCCGTCTACGAGCGACTGGACGTAGGCCCGGCGACACGGCTCCTCGGCCTCGGCTGCGGCTCGGGGCTGGCCCTGCTCATGGCGGCCTCACGCGGAGCGACGGTCACCGGCGTCGACACCGGCGCCGACCTGCTGGCCCTCGCACGCGAACGGCTGCTGCCCGACGAACGCGACGCGGGCGCCCGTACCGGCACCCGGATCGTGCACGGCTCACCGGCGGACACGGCCCGCGCGGACACGCCCGCGTACTCGGTCGTGACCGCGTTCGAGCCGATCGGCTGCCTCTCGGGGGACGCGGAGAGGCTGAGCGAGCTGCTCACCGAGGCCGTGCCGCTGGCCGGCCACGGAGCGGCCGTGGTGCTGGCCGGCTGGGGTCCACCGGAGCGCTGCGCCACGGCGTCCCTGCTCCGGAGCACCACCGAGCCGGCACAGCCGCTGCGCGGCACGGGCACCTGGCGGCCGACCGGCCGGGACGACCTGGAACGGGTCGCCGCGCGGGCGGGACTGCGGCCGGACGGCTCCGGGCGGGTGGCGTGCCCCTTCGGCTACGCCGACACGGACAGCGCGCTGCGTGGCCTGAAGTCGACGGGACTCCTCGATCCGGCGATCACCGCCACGGACCAGGTGCAGGTCGACAAGGAGCTGGCGGAGGCCCTGCATCCGTACCAGCGACCGGACGGAACCGTGTGGATGCCCAACGTGTTCCGCTACCTCGTCGCGCGCACCCCCTGAGACACACCGCTGGGGCGCCCCCTCGGTGAGGGACGCCCCAGGGGCACACCGGCGTGGGCCTCAGCCCATGAACTTCTTGAACTCGTCGGGCAGCTCGAAGTCCTTGCCCCCCTGCTGCGGAAGACCGAAGGCGTTACCGCCCTCCGCCGCGGCGGCGCGGCGCGCGGCCTCCTCCTGCTCCTGCTGCTTGCGCTTCATCGGGTTGCCGGAGCGCTGCTTCCCCTTGGCCTGCTTCTGCTTCTTCTTCGTCCGGCCGGGACCGCCTCCCATGCCCGGCATCCCGGGCATCCCCGGCATGCCGCCGCCCTGAGCCATGCGGGACATCATCTTCCGCGCCTCGAAGAACCGCTCGACCAGGGACTTCACGGCGCTGACCTCGACACCGGAACCCTTGGCAATACGGGCGCGGCGCGAGCCGTTGATGATCGTCGGCTCCTGGCGCTCGGCCGGGGTCATCGACTTGATGATCGCGGCGGTGCGGTCGACGTCCCGCTCGTCCAGGTTGTTGATCTGGTCCTTGATCTGGCCCATTCCGGGGAGCATGCCGAGCAGCTTCGAGATGCTGCCCATTTTCCTGACCTGCTCCATCTGGGCCAGGAAGTCGTCCAGGGTGAAGTCCTGGCCCTTCTTCGACGCCAGCTTGGAGGCCATTTTCTCGGCCTCTTCCTGGCTGAACGTCTTCTCCGCCTGCTCGATCAGGGTGAGCAGGTCACCCATGTCGAGGATGCGGGAGGCCATCCGGTCCGGGTGGAAGGCGTCGAATTCGTCGAGCTTCTCACCGTTGGACGCGAACATGATCGGCTTGCCGGTGACCTGCCGGATCGACAGGGCCGCACCACCGCGCGCGTCACCGTCGAGCTTGGAGAGCACCACGCCGTCGAAGCCGACGCCGTCACGGAAGGCCTCGGCGGTGTTGACCGCGTCCTGACCGATCATCGCGTCGACGACGAACAGGATCTCGTCGGGGCCGACCGCGTCCCGGATGTCGGCGGCCTGCCGCATCATCTCCTGGTCGATACCCAGGCGGCCCGCGGTGTCCACGATCACAATGTCGTGGACCTTGGTCTTGGCGAACTCGATGGAGTCCTTGGCGACCTTCACCGGGTCGCCCACACCGTTGCCCGGCTCGGGCGCGTAGACGGCCACCCCCGCGCGCTCGGCGACGACGCTCAGCTGGTTGACGGCGTTCGGGCGCTGGAGGTCGGCGGCGACCAGCACCGGGGAGTGGCCCTGGTCCTTGAGCCACTTGCCGAGCTTGCCCGCGAGGGTGGTCTTACCGGCACCCTGCAGACCCGCCAGCATGATCACGGTGGGCGGCTGCTTGGCGAAGCGCAGGCGGCGGGTCTCCCCGCCGAGGATGGTGATCAGCTCGTCGTTGACGATTTTGATGATCTGCTGCGCCGGATTGAGCGCCTTGGAGACCTCGGCACCGAGGGCGCGTTCCTTGACGTTCTTGATGAAGGCCCGGACGACAGGGAGGGCCACGTCGGCCTCGAGGAGCGCGATACGGATCTCGCGCGCCGTGGCGTCGATGTCCGCCTCGGACAGCCGCCCCTTGCCACGCAGATTCTTGAAGGTCGCTGAGAGGCGATCGGAGAGAGTGTCGAACACGGCGGCGTCGGTCCTCGGAGTCGGGGGCGTTTCGGGCTGCCCTCCAGGGTATCCGTCCCGGCAAGTAAATCGCCCCCGCCCGCTGAGGTCAGTAGGCGGGGGACGGAAACCCCGCGTCGGCGGGGAGCAACCAGACCCGGTGGCGTAGAACGCGTCCACCGCGGGACCATCCCCGCATCGGCGGGGAGCACATCCCTTCAACGCATGACGTGACCAGAAGGTCACGCCCGCAGCGCCTCTTCCAGCTTCCGAGCCACAGCCACCGCCTCTTCACCCGGCAAAGGCACACCCTGCTCTTGCGTCACGTAGAAGGCGTCCACCGCGTTCGCCCCCAGCGTGCTCGCGTGGGCGCTTCGTACCCGCACCCCCGCGTCCTCCAGCGCCCGCCCGATCCGGAACAGCAGCCCCGGCGCGTCCTGCGCGCGGACCTCGATCACCGTGGCATGCCGGGAGGCGGCAGGGGCGACCGTCACGCGCGGCGGGGGTGCGACCACGCCCCGGCGGCGGGGATAGGCGGCGTCCCGCTCGGCGAGACGGGCGGCGATGTCGAGGCTGCCGTCCAGGGCGCGCACGAGGTCGGCGCGGAGCCGGGTGGGCTGGGGCAGGGAGCCGTACTCGGCGGCGACCCGCCAGTCCAGCAGCAGCACGGAGCCGTCGACGCCGGCCGGGAGATCCAGCGCCCGCAGTTCGGCGGTCCGTACGGTCAGCCGGTGCATGGCGAGCACGCCGGCCACCGCGGGGAGCACGCCCGCCTGGTCGGGTACGGCGATCAGCAACTCCACGCCCAGCGGTTCGGGGTCCCCGGAGGGTTCGGCGGGCGGCTCGGTCTGTGCCCGCAGGGACAGCACGGGCGCGCCCGTGGCGACGGCCTCGATCGCGAGACGTTCATGTTCCGCGGTGGGTGCCGCTTCCGCCGGGTCGCCGGGTACGTCCCCGGAGAGCACGGCGGAGACCCGTTCGACCAGTTCGGTGACGAGCGAGGCGCGCCATGACGACCACGCGGCCGGTCCGGTGGCGAGGGCGTCCGCCTCGGTGAGGGCGTGCAGCAGTTCGAGGGTGCCCTGGGAGACGACGGCCTCGGCGACCGCGCGGACGGTGGCGGGGTCGTCCAGATCGCGCCGGGTGGCGGTCTCGACGAGCAACAGGTGGTGGCGTACGAGGGTGGCGATCACGGTGACGTCGTGCTGGTCGAAGCCGATGCGGGCGGCCACGTCCCTGGCGATGACCTCACCGGCCACCGAGTGGTCGCCCGGCCAGCCCTTGCCGATGTCGTGCAGCAGCGCGGCGACCAGCAGCAGGTCGGGGCGGTGCACACGCCGGGTGAACTCGGAGGCGCGGACGGCGGTCTCGATGAGATGCCGGTCCACGGTCCAGAGGTGCACGGCGTTGCGCTGAGGACGGCAGCGGACCCTTTCCCAGTCCGGGAGCATGCCGTTGACCAGGCCTTCCGCCTCCAACGCCTCCCATACCTGCACCGTGGGCCGGCCGGATCCCAGCAGGGTCACCAGTTGTTCCCGCGCCTCGGCGGGCCAGGGCGCGGGCAGCGGGCGCGCACCGGCCGCCATGCGCCGTACGGCGTGCAGCGAGAGCGGAAGTCCGGCCTGGGCGGCGGCGGCCGCGGCGCGCAGCGGGAGTACGGGGTCGCGTTCGGGGCGCGCGGCGCGGGCGAGTACCACCTCGCCGTCCTGTTCCACCACACCTTCGGCCAGCGGGGAGCGCTCGGGCGCGGCTTTCCCTCCGCCCTGCGTCCTTGCGCCACCGAGCAGGGCGCGCAGCCGCGGGCGCACCGCGCGGGAGCGCAGTACGCGTCCCACTTCGCGCCAGGTGACGTCGGTGGCGTAGCCGATGACCCGCGCGGCCTCGTAGACCTGCCGCAGCAGCGCGTCCGCGTCGAGCATGCCGAGTCCGGCCGCGACCTGGTCCTGTTCCTGGAGCGCGAGGCGGTCGGTGGCGCGACCGGTGGCCAGATGCAGGGCGTCCCGTACGTCGAGGAGCCGGCGGCGGGCGTCGGCGAGGCCCTCGCGGGGGGCGTCGGCGAGCCAGGAGGCCGCCACCGCGCGCAGGGCGGTGGCGTCGCGGAGGCCGCCGCGGGCCTCCTTGAGGTCGGGTTCGAGGAGGTACTGCAGTTCGCCCATGCGTGCGGCGCGTTCCTCGCACATCTCCCGCAGGGCGGGGAGGCGTTTCGGTGCCTGATTGCGCCAGTCGGCGAGAACGGCGGTGCGCAGTGCGGTGGTGAGACCGAGGTCACCGGCGATGTGCCGGGCGTCGAGCAGTCCGAGTTGCGCCTTGAGGTCCTCGGCCGCGGTCTTTCGGGCCTCGGCGGGGGTGCGGACGGAGTGGTCGAGGGCGAGGCCCAGGTCCCAGACGGGATACCAGAGGCGGTCGGCGAGGGCTGCGACCGCCTCGGGGTCGCCGCCGTCGTGCAGCAGGAGCAGGTCGAGGTCGCTGCGTGGGGAGAGTTCGGCGCGCCCGTAGCCGCCCACGGCGACCAGGGACACCCCGCGCGGGATGTCGGTGCCCGCCGCGAACAGTGCGGTGAGCCAGGTGTCGGTGAGGTCCGCGAGGGCGGCACGGCGCGGCGGCCCGGACCGCCCCTCCTCGGTGAGGAGGCGCAGCCGGGCCGCCGCGTAGCCGCCGGGTTTCGAGTCCGCTGTCTCGTTGTCCATGTTCGTACCCGTCACCCGGCGACTCCTGTTCCGTTCGTGTGCCCTCAGAGGGCGTCCGGGCCGCGCTCGCCCGTCCGTACCCGTACGGCCGTCTCCACCGGGATCGACCAGACCTTGCCGTCGCCGATCTTGCCGGTGCGGGCGGCCTTGACCACGACGTCGATCAGCTGTTCGGCGTCGTCGTCCTCGACCAGTACCTCGATGCGGATCTTGGGCACCAGGTCGACGGTGTACTCGGCGCCGCGGTAGACCTCGGTGTGGCCGCGCTGGCGGCCGTAGCCGCTGGCCTCGGTGACGGTCAGTCCGTGTACTCCGAAGGCTTGCAGGGCCTCCTTGATCTCGTCGAGCCGGTGCGGCTTCACGACGGCGGTGATGAGTTTCATGCGTCCACCTTCTTGCTCTCGGCCGGGGCGGCGGGAGTGGTGGCGGCGGTGCGGGCCGCGCCGCCGCCGGCGCCGCTGAAGTCGTATGCCGTCTCGGCGTGCTCGGCCTGGTCGATACCGGCCACCTCCTCGTCCTCGGTGACGCGCATGCCGATGGTCCTGTCGAGGAGGAAGGCGAGGACCGCGGAGGCGACCAGGGAGTAGGCGAGGACACCGAAGACTCCGGCGCACTGCTTCCAGAACTGGTCCAGGCCGCCGCCGTAGAAGAGGCCCTCGACGTCGGACTGGCCCTTGCCGGTGGCGAGGAAGCCGATGAGGAGGGAACCGATGATGCCGCCGACGAGGTGGACACCGACGACGTCGAGGGAGTCGTCGTAGCCGAACTTGTACTTCAGTCCGACGGCCATGGCGCACAGCACACCGGCGATGAGGCCGATCGCGATCGCGCCGAGCGGGGAGACCGCGCCACCCGCCGGGGTGATGGCGACCAGGCCGGAGACCGCGCCGGAGGCGGCGCCCAGCGTGGTGAAGGCACCGTGCCGGATCTTCTCGTAGGCGAGCCAGCCGAGGACCGCGGCGCCCGTGGCGACCTGGGTGTTGACGAACATCAGCGCGCCGACGCCGTCATCGTTGCCGAGCCAGGAACCGGCGTTGAAGCCGAACCAGCCGAACCACAGCAGCGCCGCGCCGAGCATGACCAGCGGGAGGCTGTGCGGGCGCATCGGGTCCTTCTTGAAGCCGATGCGCTTGCCGATGACGAGGATCACGCCGAGCGCCGCGGCACCGGCGTTGATGTGCACCGCCGTACCGCCGGCGAAGTCGATCACGCCGAGGTCGAAGGCCCAGCCGCCGGAGCCCCAGACCCAGTGGGCGACCGGGAAGTACACGACGGTGACCCACAGGGCGATGAAGAGCGCCCAGGCCGTGAACTTCACGCGGTCCGCGAGCGCGCCGCTGATCAGCGCGGGTGTGAGGACGGCGAACATCAGCTGGAAGACCAGGAAGACGAAGACCGGGATGGTGTAGCCGTCCCAGAGTTCGGTCAGGCCGATGTTGCTCAGGCCGACCCAGTCGGAGTTCCATCCGATGAGATGCCCGGAGTCGGTGCCGAACGCCATGGAGAAGCCGTACAGCACCCACAGGACGGTGACGATACCGAGGCTGATGAAGCTCATCATCAGCATGTTGAGCGTGCTCTTGACGCGGACCATGCCTCCGTAGAAGAAGGCCAGGCCCGGGGTCATGAGCATCACCAGGGCGGAACAGATGAGCATGAACCCTGTGTTGGCGGCGGACAGCGTGGGCGCGTCTGCGGCCAGGGTGATGGCTGATGCCATCGGCGTCTCCTCGTCTTTGGTACGGCCCCGTGCGGGCGAAGCCTGGAGCGGATTGAGGGGTGGGCCGGTTATGCGCCATGAGATTCGCGCAGCACCGTTTCGGTGGAAGCCCCTCGTTGTTTCGCCGCCGTGACGAAGGCACCCGGCGTGTTACGGGTCGATGAACCGCCGGATCCGGGGAGCGCCGATCGTTATCGTGGCGCAACCTTCGGTGTACGGCGGTGAGCCGTGGCCGGGGAGACGAGAAGCCGGCCGCGGCCGGCCTCCGAATGACTGGCATGGGGGAGCCGAGTCGGGCAGTTCGGGAGGGCCGGCCGCGGCCGGGGTCCGGAGCGGTCCCTGCGGGTCAGACCGCCTCCGCGCTCTCGGGCAGTTCGACCGCGAGCCGCTCGGTGAGTTCGACGACTTCACCGAGATCCCCGAAGTCGCGTACGGCGCTGTCGACCGTCTTTCGGATACGAGTGTTGACCCGCTCGGAGCGGACCTTCTTGGCTGCCTGGATGGCGTCGCCGGCGAGAATCGTGCTCTGCTCGGGCTCGCGCTGGAGCAGGTGGACCGTGGCCATGCCGATCAGGTTGAGGGCGTAGGAGCGCTGGTGTTCGCCGCCCTCCCGGCCGAAGAGTTCCACGGCCCGCCGCATCAGCGGCTCGGCGAGCGAGGCGTAGGTGGGGCTGCGGCCGGCGACGTAGGCGAGGTCGCGGTAGGAGTGGGAGTTCTCGGCGTAGAGCTCGGCCTCGGAGAAGAAGCGGATCCAGTCGGCGTCCGGCTCGTCCCACTCGTCCGCCTCGGCGAAGGTGTCCTCGGCCATCCGCACGGCCCGCTTGCACCGGCCGGGCTGGCCCATGTTGGCGTAGGCGCGGGCCTCCATCGCATACAGCATGGACTGGGTGCGCGGGCTCGCGCAGTCGCGGCTGCCGTACTGGGCGAGATGGATCAGCTCCAGGGCGTCCTCGGGCCGGCCGAGGTGGATCATCTGGCGGCTCATGCTGGACAGCACATAGGAGCCGAGCGGCCGGTCGCCGGCCTCCTTGGCGGCGTGCAGGGCGAGGACGAAGTACTTCTGCGCGGTGGGCTGGAGCCCCACGTCGTAGGACATCCAGCCGGCCAGTTCGGCGAGTTCGGCCGCGACCTTGAACAGCCGCCGGGTGGTGGCCTCCGGCTGGGGTTCCTGGAGCAGGTCGGTCACCTCGTGCAGTTGTCCGACGACCGCCTTGCGGCGCAGGCCGCCGCCGCACTGGGCGTCCCACTGCCGGAACATCGTGGTGGTGGCCTCCAGCAGGTCAAGCTCCGGCTTGGACAGCCGGCCGCGGGCGCGGGCGGCGGAGGAGACATGGTCAGGCTCGCTGCGGGGCAGCGGGGCGGGCGGATTGGGGACGAGCCAGCGCTGCATGGGCTCGATGAGGGACGGGCCCGCGGAGAGGGCGAGCGAGCTCCCGAGGAAGCCGCGCCGCGCCAGCATCAGGTCGCTGCGCGAGAACTCGCTGAGCAGGGCCACGGTCTGCGGGCCCGTCCAGGGCAGATCGACGCCGGTCGCGGAGGGTGCAGGGCGGGTGGTGCGCAGGCCCAGGTCCTCGACGGAGACGACGACGCCGAAGCGTTCGGAGAACAGTTCGGACAGGATTCTGGGGATCGGTTCGCGCGGGTTCTCCCCGTCGAGCCAGCGGCGCACGCGCGAGGTGTCGGTGGAGATGTGGTTGGCGCCCAGCTGACGGGCTCGGCGGTTGACCTGCCGGGCCAGCTCGCCCTTGGACCAGCCGCTGCGGACGAACCACGAGGCGAGAAGCCCGTTCGGGCGTTTCTCGGGACTCGCTGTGCTCGTCCCGCCATCGCCGTTGCCGCTCACTGGAACGCCCCCATCCCTGAAGACCACTTGTCGCTGAGTGCGCCAAGCCCTATCAGAATGCCGGTTGTCGGGGCCGCCCGTCCGGCGGTTACCACCCTTCGAACGGAAAGCCGAGTTGCCTCCGGCATACCCACGAGTGCATGTGCCCCAAGAAGCCGTGCACACAAAGTAACCCCACGATCACCCGTTTCACCATGGCGGAACCGCAATCGCCACCATTCGCCACCCCTTCGAATGAACTCACCGTCGCCGACCCGCGATTGACTTGACACCGGACAGCCAAGAGTGGGTGCAGCGGTGCGCGCAGGGGCGTACACCGTCCGACGCACCACCCTCGGCGCTTCGAGGCGCCGCTTCGGTGAGGCGGACGCGGGGAAGCCGAAATACAGAGCGTCACATTTCGGGTTCGCTACGTAACCACCGGTACTCCGGACCCGTTGGAGGGGGCATGGGCTTCACGATCGGCATCAGTCGGGGCATCCGCGACATCCGGTCCGGCTCGCGTCGCCGGGGCCGCTCGTCGGACAGCACCGTCGTGGCTGAGTACACGGGACTGTGGGGCTGGGACGTGGTGCCGGGAGTGCGGATCGCCGCGGGCGCCTGCTCCTGTGGACGCGCCGACTGCCCGGCGCCGGGCGCGCATCCGCTCCGCCACGCGCCGGTGATCCGCGCCGGAGCACCGCTGGACGAGGCGACGGCGGTCTGGTCCGAGTTCCCCGGAGCCTCCCTGATGCTGCCGGTCGGGCGGGCGTTCGACGTGATCGAGGTGGCCCGGCCCGCCGGGTGCCACGCGCTGGCCCGGCTCGAACGCATGGGCCTGCCGGTCGGCCCGGTCGCGGCGACACCCGACGGCCGCACCCACTTCTTCGTCGCCCCCGGTGCCGCCGCCGCCCTGCCCGAACTGCTGTACCGCCTGGGCTGGGACGACCCGGCCGCCCTGGATCTGCGCGGCCTCGGCCCCGGTACGCACATCACGGCACCACCGTCCGACCGGGGCGGCCTGGGCCCGGTGCGCTGGCTGCGCTCTCCCGCCCTGGACTCGGCGTCCCGGCTGCCGGAGGCCCGCCTGCTGCTGGGCACCCTCGCGTACGTGGCGCACCGGTCGGGTGCCTAGCCAAAGGCCGGGGGGAGGCACGACTGCCCGCGCTGTCATCGCGTCCCGGACGCCTTGCAGCGGCTGGTGAACAGCGGCGCCCGGGACACGGACGCCCTGCGTGACGATGGATGCCGACCATCCTGGCGCCCACCTGTTCGTCAGGGGCGCGGCGCGGGCGGGCGCGACGGCACCCCGCAGGCGCCGGGCCGCGCGAACGCCCCCGGCCACACCCACGCCGGGCACCCCGTGCGCGGGGAGCCAGCCATACCCGCCCGGACACGGCGAAGCGCCCGTCCCCCGTTCTGTTCGGGGGCGGGCGCTTCTTCGCGGTTGCCGGATGGGATCCGGGACGTCACTCCCCGATGAGCGCGTCCACGAAGGCCTCCGGCTCGAACGGCGCCAGGTCGTCCGCGCCCTCGCCGAGCCCGATCAGCTTGACCGGCACGCCCAGCTCGCGCTGGACCGCGATCACGATGCCGCCCTTGGCCGTGCCGTCCAGCTTGGTGAGCACGATGCCGGTGATGTCGACGACCTCGGCGAACACCCGGGCCTGCACCAGGCCGTTCTGACCGGTGGTCGCGTCGAGCACGAGCAGCACCTCGTCCAGCGGAGCCTGCTTCTCCACGACGCGCTTGACCTTGCCGAGCTCGTCCATCAGGCCGGTCTTGGTGTGCAGCCGCCCGGCGGTGTCGATGAGTACCGCGTCGGCGGCCATCTCCTTGCCCTCCTTGACCGCGTCGAACGCGACGGACGCCGGGTCGCCGGCCTCCGGCCCGCGCACGGTGTGGGCGCCGACCCGCTCGCCCCAGGTCTGGAGCTGGTCGGCGGCGGCGGCACGGAAGGTGTCGGCGGCGCCGAGGACGACGGTGTTGCCGTCGGCGACCAGCACGCGGGCGAGCTTGCCGGTGGTGGTGGTCTTGCCGGTGCCGTTGACGCCGACGACCATCACGACTCCGGGGCCGCCGGACTCGTTCTCCGTGTGCACGGTGCGGTCCATGGTGGGACCGACCAGCGTGATCAGCTCCTCCCGGAGCAGTCCGCGCAGTTCGTCGGGGGTGCGGGTGCCGAGCACCTTCACGCGCTCGCGCAGCCGGTCGACCAGTTCCTGGGTGGGCTGCACACCGACGTCGGCGGTGAGCAGGGTGTCCTCGATCTCCTCCCAGGTGTCCTCGTCGAGGTGTTCGCGGGACAGCAGGGTGAGCAGGCCCTGGCCCAGTGCGTTCTGCGAACGGGAGAGACGGGCGCGCAGCCGGACCAGGCGGCCGGCGGTGGGCTCCGGAATCTCGATCCGGGGAGCCTCGGCGACGGGCGGTTCCTCGATGACGACGGGACCGGCGCCCGCCGGAAGATCAACCTCCTCGATGGTGCGCCGCGGTTCCTCCCGCGGCGTCTCGGCCTCTTCGCCGACGTGCGGCTCGGCCGGGGGGGCGGTGATGTCGGGCGCGGCGGGCGGCGGCGGGGGCAGCGGCTTCTTGCGCCGGCTGCCGACGATGAGCCCGCCGAGCACGCCGAGCACGACCACGGCGATGACTACAGCAAGGATGACGATGTCCATAACAGCCCCAGTATGGCGTGACCTCCCACGAGGCCGTTCGTAGCACGCGCGGGGTCCCCTGGCTGGGGGGTGTCCGGCGGATCAGGCCAGAGGCAGCCGAGGGCACTCGGCCGGCCGGGCCGCGCGAGGTCCGGTGCGTTCCGCCGCACGGCGGAGGAGGGCGGCGACGCGGAGCGTCGACAACCGACGACAACGCCGCGGACGAGCTGCCGGACCCCACGCCCCCGGCATGATCCGCCGGACGCCCCCTCAGGCGCGTGCCCGGCGCCCGCTCCACTGGAGAGCGCACCGCCGCCCTCACCCGGTCGGCGCGGGCGAGGACGGCGGTCGGGGTGCGGGGAGCGGGGAGCGGGGCAGCGGTGACGTGAGCGCTTCGCCCCGGCTCCGGCGGGCTGCCGGTCAGCCCATCTCCTCCAGCGCCTTGCCCTTGGTCTCCTTCACGAACTTCAGGACGAAGGGGATGGAGAGCGCGGCGAAGACCGTGTAGATCACGTAGGTGACGGACAGGTTCCAGTCGGCCAGCGAGGGGAAGCTCGCGGTGATGGCCCAGTTGGCGATCCACTGCGCGGCGGCGGCGACACCGAGTGCGGCGGCGCGGATCCGGTTGGGGAACATCTCACCGAGCATGACCCAGACGACCACACCCCACGACAGGGCGAAGAAGAGGACGAAGACGTGCGCGGCGATCAGGGCGACCCAGCCCTGGGTGGCGGGCAGCGATCCGTCGACGAGGTCGTAGGAGAAGGCCCAGGCCTCCAGTGCGAGACCGATCACCATGCCGACGGAGCCGATGATCGCGAGCGGCCTGCGGCCGATGCGGTCGACGAAGATCATCGCGATGACGGTGCCGACGATGTTGATGATCGACGTGGTGAAGGAGTAGAAGAACGAGGCTGTCGGGTCGACACCGACCGACTGCCACAGGGTCGCCGAGTAGTAGAAGGCGACGTTGATGCCGACGAACTGCTGGAAGACGGACAGGCCGATACCGATCCAGACGATCGGCTTGAAGAAGAAGCTGCCGCCGAGCAGGTCCCTGAAGCCGGACTTCTCGTCGCTGCGCATCGCCGACTCGATCTCGGCGACGCGGGCGTCCAGGTCGACGCCCTTGCCCTCGACCTCTTCGAGGATCCGCCGCGCGCGCTCGTGCTTGCCGACGGAGATCAGATAGCGCGGGGACTCGGGGATGGCGAACGAGATCAGGCCGTAGAGGACGGCGGGTACGACCATGACGCCGAGCATGACCTGCCATGCCTCCAGGCCCATGATCTCACCGCGCTGGTCGCCGTCGGCGGCGTTCAGGATGCCCCAGTTGACCAGCTGTGACACGGCGATGCCGATGACGATCGCGGCCTGCTGGAAGGAGCCGAGCCGGCCGCGGTAGGCGGGTGGCGCGACCTCGGCGATGTAGGCCGGGCCGATGACCGAGGCCATGCCGATGGCGAAGCCGCCGACGACCCGCCAGAAGGCGAGGTCGTACAGCGAGAAGGGCAACGCGGAGCCGACGGCGCTGACGGTGAAGAGGACGGCGGCTATCTGCATGCACCGGATGCGGCCGATGCGGTCGGCTATCCGCCCGGCGGTCGCGGCGCCGACGGCGCAGCCGATCAGGGCGACGGCGATCACCTGGGCGAGCGCGGCGGAGCCGACGTCGTAGCGGTCGCGGACGGCCTCAACGGCGCCGTTGATCACGGAGCTGTCGTAGCCGAAGAGGAAACCACCCATGGCGGCCGCCGCCGCGATGAAGATGACGTGCCCGAGATGTTCGGGGTGAGCCGTCCTGGCTCCTGACTTCTGTGCCTGCGATGTGCTGGTCACGTGTACTCCTCGGGCCACCGGCAGCATCGCCGGATGGGGGTCAGCCCTTCGAGGTCCAACGGACGGTACCTGAAGGTAAAAACAACACGGGAGAGACTATGTCTTCAACTCTTGAAGTCAATAGCCGGTCTGGTGTGAGTTTTTCGGCGCGACAAGGCGTGAGAGATTCATAACTTGAAGAGTTTGTGTCGCTCTAGCGCAGACGCTGGCTGATGACCTTGGACACACCGTCGCCCTGCATGGAGACGCCGTAGAGCGCGTCGGCGACCTCCATGGTGCGCTTCTGGTGCGTGATCACGATCAGCTGCGAGGCCTCCTGCAACTCCTGCATGATCCGGATCAGCCGCTGGAGGTTGGTGTCGTCGAGGGCGGCCTCGACCTCGTCCATGACATAGAACGGGCTGGGCCGCGCCTTGAAGATCGACACAAGCATCGCCACGGCGGTCAGCGACCGTTCACCGCCCGAGAGCAGGGACAGCCGCTTGACCTTCTTGCCGGGCGGACGCGCCTCGACGTCCACGCCTGTGGTGAGCATGTTGTCGGGGTCGGTCAGCACCAGCCGGCCCTCGCCGCCCGGGAACAGCCGGGAGAAGACGCCCTCGAACTCCCGTGCGGTGTCCCGGTAGGCCTCGGTGAAGACCTGCTCGACGCGCTCGTCGACTTCCTTGACGACCTGGAGCAGATCCGCGCGGGTCTTCTTCAGGTCCTCCAGCTGCTCACTGAGGAACTGGTGGCGCTCCTCGAGCGCCGCGAACTCCTCCAGGGCGAGCGGGTTGACCTTGCCGAGCTGCTGGTAGGCGCGCTCGGCGGCCTTCAGGCGCTTCTCCTGCTCGGCCCGCACGAAGGGGCGGGGCCTGTTGCGCGGATGGTCCGGGTCCTCCGGCAGCTCTTCGCCCTCGGCGGGGGGCGAGGGCGGCACCAGCTGGTGCGGGCCGTACTCCGACACCAGCCCCCCCGGCTCGACACCCAGTTCCTCCAGCGCCTTGGTCTCCAGCTGCTCCATCCGCAGCCGCTTCTCAGCTCCTAGTACCTCGCCCCGGTGAACTGAATCCGTCAACTTGTCGAGTTCCGCCTTGAGGTCGCGTCCCTCGGTGCGGGCGCGGGCGAGTTCCTGCTCACGGCGGGCCTTGGCGGCCTCGGCGGCGGTGCGCTCCCGGTCGGCGCGGGCGAGGGACACCTCGACGTGGGCGAGCAGCTGCCGGGCGCCCGAGGCGACGGCGCCGGCGACGGCCGCCTCATGGCGCAGCCGGGCCCGACGCTGTTCGGCGCGCGCGCGTGCCTCGCGCTCCGCGCGGGCGGCCCGGTCCAGGGAGTCGGCCCGGCCGGCCAGCCCTTTGACCCGCTCCTCGTGCGTACGGGCCTGGAGACGGGCCTCCATCTCGGTCTGGCGGGCGTTGGCCCCGTCGGCGGCGAGCCGGTCGCGCACGGAGGTGTCGGGCTCCTCCTCGTACGGCATCTCCTCGGCGACCTCGAGCCGTTCGGCGAGTTCCTCGGCGTCGGTGAGCGCCGTGTCGAGGGCCTCCTGTGCGCGGGCCGCGGCGGCGCCTGCCCGCTCGGCCTCGCCGGCGGCACCGCGCGCCTGTCCGGCGAGCCGGCCGAGCTGCTGGGCGACGGAGGACTTCTCCCGGTCCGCGGCCCGGCGCCGCTCGCCGAGTTCCTCGACGAGGGCCGCGCAGTCCCGGCGCCGTCCGGCCCCGGCCTCCTGAGCCTCGGTCAGCTCCGCGCACCGCACGGCCAGCTCCGCGAGCTCGGCGGCGGCCTCGTCCACGGACGCCTGTACTTCCAGCAGGCTGGGGGCGCCTGCCGATCCGCCGTGGGCGAAGTGGGCGCCGAGGAGGTCGCCTTCGGCGGTGACGGCGGTGAGGTCGGGGCGGGCGCGGACGAGTTCCTCGGCGGCCTCCAGGGTGTCGACGACCACGATGCCGGTGAGCAGCCGCCGTACGGCCGCCATGACCTCGGCCGGTCCGCTCACGAAACCCTCGGCCGGTTCGGCGGCCGCGGGCTCGCCGTGGCCGGCCGCGGGGTTCCCCGCGGCTCCCCGGTGCGTGGGGAACCCGTCGGTGCCGGGTGCCGAGACCAGCAGGGCGGCCCGGCCCGCGTCCTGTTTACGGAGCAGGCGGATCGCGTCGGCCGCGGCGGACGGGGACGTCACCGCGAGGGCGTCCGCCGCCGCGCCGAAGGCGGCCGCGAGGGGGACCTCGTAGCCGGGCGTCACCGTGAGGAGTTCCGCGGCCGGGCCGAGCAGCCCCGTGAGCCGGTCCCCGGCGCCCAGCAGCGCACCGGTGCCGTCCTTGCGGCGCAGGCCGAGGGCAAGGGCTTCGTGCCGCGCCTGAGTCGCCGCGCGCCTCCGTTCCGCCGCGGTGAGGGCCTCACGGGCGGCGGTGAGGGCGGTCTCGGCCTCGGCGAGCCGCTGCTTGGCCGCGTCGTGCCGCTCGGCGAGGTCGGCGTCCCCCGCGTCGAGGCCGTCGACCTCGGCCTGGAGTGCCTCGTACTCCTCCTGCGCGGCGACGGCCCGCTCCTGGGCCTCGTCCCGGGCAGCGGCCAGCCGCTCGATCTCGGCCTGGGCCGCGGCGGCGCGTGAGCGGGCCGCGCCCACCTGTCCCTTGAGCCGGGCGAGCCCCTCGCGCCGGTCGGCGATGGCCCGCGCGGCGTCCTTGAGGCGCCGCTCCTCCTCGGCGAGTTCGCGCTCCAGCTCCGCGCGGTGGGCGACCGTGTCCTCCAGGGCGCGTTCGGCCGCCTCCAGAGCGGCCTCCAGTTCGGCCTCCTGTTCACGGATGCGGGCGGCCTCGCGCTCCATGTCCTCGGGGTCCCGCCCACGCCGCTCCTCGGGAGGCACGGACGTCGCGCTCTTCACGCGGGCGTCGGCCAGCGAGATGGTGCCGCGTACCCGCTCGGCGAGCTGGGAGAGTTCGTACCAGGTCTGCTGGGCGTTCTGCAGACGCGGACTGAGCCGGCGCACCTCGTCCTCCAGGAGCGCCTCGCGCTGGAGGGCCTTCCTCAGCTCGGTCTCGGCCGCCTCCCTGCGCTCCTTGAGCGCGGCCTCGTCGGCGATCTCGGCCTGCAGCGCCTCGCGCAGCCGTACCAGGTCGTCGGCGAGCAGGCGCAGCCGCGCATCGCGCAGATCGGCCTGGATGACGGCGGCCCGCCGTGCGACGGCGGCCTGGCGGCCGAGCGGTTTGAGCTGTCGCCGGAGCTCGTCGGTGAGGTCCTGCACCCGGGCGAGGTTGGCCTGCATCGCGTCCAGCTTCCGCAGCGCCTTCTCTTTGCGCTTGCGGTGTTTGAGAACGCCGGCCGCCTCCTCGATGAAGGCGCGGCGGCCCATGGGGTCGGCGTGCAGGACGGAGTCGAGCTGGCCCTGGCCGACGATGACATGCATCTCGCGGCCGATGCCGGAGTCGGAGAGCAGTTCCTGGATGTCGAGGAGACGGCAGGTGTCGCCGTTGATCTGGTACTCGCTGCCACCGTTGCGGAACATGATCCGCGTGATGGTGACCTCGGCGTATTCGATGGGGAGGGCCCCGTCGGAGTTGTCGATGGTCAGCGACACCTCGGCGCGGCCCAGCGGCGGGCGGCCGGTGGTGCCGGCGAAGATGACGTCCTCCATCTTGCCGCCGCGCAGCGACTTGGCGCCCTGTTCACCCATGACCCAGCTGAGCGCGTCCACGACATTGGACTTTCCCGAGCCGTTCGGACCGACGACGCAGGTGATCCCCGGCTCGAAGCGGAGCGTGGTCGCGGAGGCGAACGACTTGAAGCCGCGGAGGGTCAGGGCCTTGAGGTGCACGCCGCCGGACTTTACCCGCCGGGGCAGGTCTCACTCCATGAACGCACGGTTTCGCGGGTGAACGCGCAGGGCACATCACACGTTGAAGAGGGTGAAAGGTGCGCGGGGCAACGAATGCGGAGTCCCTCACGCGGGGTGCGGGCGCCGGGGGTGAGGTCGCGGAGGCGGGAAAGAAAGAAGGGACGCCGGGGCGTCCCTTGCCATTCTGACTGCTTGGCGGTGGTGACGGGCAAGCCCGGCCACTGCTGGTGCTGTTCGTGGAGCGGTGCAGTGATCAGGTGAGCGCAGGCTCCGCCTGGTGTGCGTCAACGCTCTCCATGATCCTGTCGTGAGAAGCGGCAGCCGCCAGCGCGTCCTTCTCCGCCTGGATCCGTACGAGCTCGGATTCCAGGTCCTGGACACGCTGCTGGAGCCGTCGCATCTCGGCGAGGAGTCGCGGGTCGGAGCCGCCGACGTAACCGAGAAGCGCCTTTGCCATGATGGATGGTCCTCCACAATGAGTGACCGACCGATGCGGTGTGGGTCGTGAGGGATTCGCACCCGCGGTGCTTGGCAGGCCTGGAGTTGTACTGCCGTTCAGCCATGCCAAACAGCTGGGGTGCGCGGGGTTTTCAGCGTCTCACCAAAAAGTTTGAGGGTCAACACGATCACGCCCCGTATTGGCGGACAACCGGGCGCGTACGGCCGCGAAGCGGCGGCGGCGCGACTCTCGCGGGTCCTCGGGACGTGGCGATCATCTTGGCGCCCGGCGCCTCCCATGGCAAGCCGTTCTCCGCAATCACCAGGACGTTTTCGTCCGGGAGGACGTGTCCCCGTTGCCTGCCGGGTCGCGCGGGCCCGGCTCCGGCGGACCGGATCAGCGGACGGCGAAGCCTTCGTAGCCGCCCCGGGGTGTGTCCCAGATCTCGGTGACTCCGTCCACACGTCCGGGCGTGTCGCCGGTCTGGAGCCAGTCGAGCAACCTCTCACAGCGGTCACGGGAGCCCTCGGCCACCACTTGGACCCTGCCGTCACCCAGATTGAGAGCGAAACCACTCACGTCGCCGATCTCCAGCGCCTTGGCCCGGGTGAACCAGCGGAAACCCACACCCTGGACCCGTCCCCGCACCCAGGCGACCATTCGCACATCCTCACTCATGGCTGCAACCTAACCGGACAAAGTCACACCGGGCACTCCGCCCTCTGGCGCCATGCGGTACCGTCCCGAGCCATGAATCTCATATGAAACTCACTCGTTGGTGTGAGTTTTGTGATCATCGAGTTTCGACCTGGTCGCGAAGGACGAGGCGACCGCAAGGACGAGGAAGGCCAGGACATGGGACGCCACCGACGCTCCGCCGCCGGCCGCGCCGCCACGGGCCGCGCCACCGGAGTGACGCACCCCGACGGCCCCTACGACGGTGCCCCGGACCGCCTGGGTGACCTGTCCGACGGCCCGCCCACGATGGGCACGGCGCCGTATCTGAACCCCGAGGCCTACGCCGAGACCTACGCACGGAGCGCGGCGTACCTCTACGCGACGGACGAGGCCCGTGGGCCCTCCCACGACGCCGACTTCACCAGCGGCGGCTTCCCGGGCAGCGCCTTCCCGACAGGCCGGGACCGGCCCGGGCACTCCTTCGCCGGTGACGCTTTCCCGGACGACGGCTTCGCCACCCGCGTCGGCTTCGCCATCCGCGACGATGTCGCGTCCCCCGGCGGCTTCCCGCCCCCGGACGGATTCGCCGCCGACGAGGCCGGACGGCCCACGAGCGGACACCGGCGCCGGAAGAAGAAGGCCGCGACACCCGTACGCACCGGTCTGCTCGGTGTCTCCGCCGCCGTGGCCATCGGCTCGGTCGCGGTGGCCACCGGCGCGATTCCGGGCCTGGAGAACTACAAGCTCGGCGGCGGCAGCTCCCCCGGTGAGGAGGTGCAGGCCGGGGACGTGGCAACCAGCCTGCCCACCGAGCAGGGCGGCACGTCCGGCACCGCGGAGTCCCCCGAACGTGACGCGGGCACCCCGGCGAGCCCGGGCTCCGACCGCTCCGCCCCGTCCGAGCCCTCCACGGCACCCTCCACGTCGGACACCCCGACGAAGACCCCGGAGGAGGCCGAGCCGGAGGAGAGGAAGCCCGCGGCGACCCCGGAGAAGACCGCGGAGAAGAGCCCGGAGAAGGCACCGTCCCGCAAGGCGACGCCCGAGCCGGAGAAGGAGGCCGGCAACCCGGGGCCCGTGTCCGCGGAGGCGGCGGCCCGCGCAGAGGTGCTCCGACTGGTCAACGCGGAGCGGGCCAAGGTGGGTTGCAGCCCGGTCACCGCGAACAGCGAGCTGACCGATCTCGCCACGGCGTTCAGCGACGACATGGCGAAGCGCGGCTTCTTCGACCACACGGACCCCGATGGCGACAGCCCGTGGGACAGGGCCAGGACAGCCGGCGTCAGCGGCCTCGGCGGCGAGAACATAGCCCGGGGTCAGACCGACGCGGAGGCCGTGATGCAAGCCTGGATGGACAGCCCCGGCCACAAGGCGAACATCCTGAACTGCGACTTCAAGACCCTCGGCGTCGGCGTCCACATCGGCCCGGGCGGCCCGTGGTGGACCCAGAACTTCGGCTACTGAGACCACCGCGTCGGTCGCTGATTCCCCGCGTACCGGCGGGATCAGTCGTACTGATCGCGCTGTGGCCTGCCCGCGCGCGGTGCCGGGGAGGATGAGGCCCGTGCCGGACCCGGAGCGCTAACTGTCGGTTAGCGCGATCCGACAGTTGGCGCTGTTCTGACGTAGCCTTGGCGCATGACGACCACGGAGCGGCGCGCTGAGGAGCGGGACCTTCCCTTCGACGTGTTCGCCAAGGCGTGTCCCTCGCGCGGCACGCTGGAGCATGTGACCGGGCGCTGGGGCGGGCTCACCCTGGGCGCGCTGTACGAGGGCTCGCTGCGGTTCAACGAGCTGCGCCGCCGGGTCGACGGCGTGAGCGAGAAGATGCTCTCCCAGACGCTGCAGGCGCTGGAGCGCGACGGTCTGGTCCACCGTGAGGCCCAGCCGACCAACCCGCCCCGCGTGGACTACGAACTGACCCCGCTGGGCCGCGAGGTGGCGGAGCGCCTGCTGTCCCTCATCCACTGCGTCGAGGACAGCATGGACACCGTGCTCCGGGCGCGTGAGCGCTACGACGAGACGCGCGGCGCCCGCTGACACCTCGGGCAGAAGTAGCTGGACCGGTTCATCCACGCCCGCCGGCGCATCGGCGTCCCGCAGCGGCGGCAGGGCAGGCCCTCCCGGCCGTAGGCGTCGAGGGACCGGTCGAAGTAGCCGGACTCACCGTTGACGTTGACGTAGAGGCTGTCGAAGCTGGTGCCGCCCACCGAGAGCGCGGCGTTCATGACGTCCCGGACGTGGCCCAGCAGGAGCAGGGTGCGTGGGCGGGTGAAACCGGCCGTCGGGCGTTCGTAGTGGATCCGGGCACGCCACAGGGCCTCGTCCGCGTAGATGTTGCCGACGCCGCTGATGAGCGACTGGTCGAGCAGGGCGCGCTTGATGGTGGTCCGCCTGCGGCGCAGGGCCTGGTGGAAGGCCTCGTCGTCGAAGAGCGGGTCGAGGGGGTCCCGGGCGATGTGCGCGATGACGTCGGGCAGGCCGTCGGGGGTGTTGTCGTGGAGGGAGAGACCGCCGAAGGTGCGCTGGTCGACGAACCGGAGTTCGGTGTCCAGGGAGTCGGTGAAGCGGACGCGGATCCGCAGGTGCTTCTCGTCCGGTGCCGTGTGCGGCTGGACCAGCAGCTGGCCGCTCATGCCGAGGTGGGCCAGCACGGACTGGTCGGTGTCCTCCAGCGGCAGCCAGAGGTACTTGCCGCGGCGGCTGGGCACGCCGACGCGGTGGCCCTTGAGCCGCTGCGCGAAGTCCTCCCCGCCGGCGAGATGGCGGCGCACCGCACGCGGGTGCAGCACCTCGGCCTCGGCGACGGTCCGGTGGGTGACCCACCGCTCGAGTCCACGCCGTACGACCTCGACCTCGGGCAGCTCGGGCATGGTCTCCTCCAGGAGCCGTGGGGTCTGGGCTCGTCCGCACGTCCGCACGTCCGCCCGCACGCCTCAGCGGCACGGGCGGGAGGACGTGCCGACTCTTCGACGTCGAGCGCCCGCCCCGGGACCGGGGCGGGCGCTCGGGTCGCGCTGTCCGTCAGGCGGTGGTCGACGGCGCGTCGGCGTTCTTGCGGCCGGACGCCTCGGCTTCGGCAGCCTGGACGACCTCCTCGGCCTCCGCCGCGGCCTTGGCCCGCTCGTCCGCCGCGGCACGGATGGACCGCCACGCGGACTCGGCGGCCTGCTGCTCCGCCTCCTTCTTGCTGCGGCCGGTGCCGGTGCCGTACGAGACGCCTCCGACGCGGGCAGCAGCAGTGAAGGTCTTCTCGTGATCCGGGCCGGTCTCCGTGACCAGGTACTCGGGAACACCGAGTCCTTCGGTCGCGGTGAGCTCCTGGAGACTGGTCTTCCAGTCCAGGCCGGCACCGAGGTTCGAGGATTTCTCGATCAGGGGGTCGAACAGGCGGTGCACCAGCTCCGCGGCCGAGTCCAGACCCTTGTCGAGGTAGACGGCACCGATCACCGCTTCCAGGGTGTCGGCGAGGATGGATGCCTTGTCCCGGCCTCCCGTGCCCTCTTCACCGCGGCCGAGCCGGATGAAGGAGCCCAGTTCGAGCCCACGGCCCACTTCCGCCAGCGCACGCGAGTTGACCACCGCGGCCCGCAGCTTGGCCAGCTGGCCTTCGGGCAGATCGGGGTGGGTGCGGTACAGCGTGTCCGTGACGACGAGGCCGAGCACGGAGTCCCCGAGGAACTCCAGCCGCTCGTTCGTCGGCAGGCCGCCGTTCTCGTACGCGTACGAACGGTGGGTCAGCGCTCGCACCAGAAGGGCGGACTCGACGTCGTAGCCGAGCCGCCCTTCCAGAAGCGTGTGGGACGAGGCCTGGTTGTCCGCAGAGTTCTTCTTCGGCGTGGACACAGTGCCTCTCACCAGCCGCTCAGACCTCGAGGACCTGGCGCTTGTTGTAAGTGCCACAAGACGGGCACGCGATGTGCTGCAGCTTGGGCTCGTGGCAGCGCTCGCACGCAACCAGGGTGGGGACCGCAGCCTTCCACTGCGACCGGCGGTGGCGCGTGTTGCTGCGCGACATCTTCCGCTTCGGAACAGCCACGGCTACTTCTCCTGCTTCTCGTCGACGCCCGGTTCGGCGCCGCTCATCTCGTCCTTCTCGCCGTCCGGCATGGTGCCGGCGAGTCCCTGCAAAGCCGCCCAACGAATGTCGACGGCATCATGGTGGTGGTCCGGGTCGTCGGCGAGCCGTGCTCCGCACTGGGAACACAGACCCGGGCAGTCTTCCTGGCACACCGGCTGCATCGGCAGTGCGAGCACCACCGCATCACGCAGCACCGGCTCGAGGTCGAACAGGCCGTCCTCGAGAAAGAGCCTGTCCTCGTCGTCCTCGGCGTCGTCGCCCGGTTCCGCGATCACACGGCCCCGGTCGTCGGCGTCAGGGTACGAGAACATCTCCTGGAAGTCCGCTTCGAGCTCCTGCTCCAGCGGCTCCAGACACCTTACGCACTCCCCCTCGGCCTTGGCACGGGCGGTGCCTGTGACGAGCACACCTTCCATGACCGACTCGAGCCGGAGTTCGAGCTCCACCGGGGCGCCTTCCGGCACTCCGATGATCCCGGCGAGACCGAGATCCCGGGGAGCGTCGACCGTACGGTTCAGGCGCTGCAGCGCACCAGGACGCCGCCCCAGTTCGTGTGTGTCGAACACGAGGGGGTTGCGGTGGTCGAGGCGGGCGTTCAGGGCCATTCCTGCTTTCGGTCTCCGAGCTCAGGGGTAGCACTGCCGTACGGGTGTCCCGGGCAGCGCGGATCGCGGGCGTATACGCGGACAGCGCAAGCGCACACGCGACCGAAGAGCCAGGATACTGGACCTTTCGCTCATGGCCCAATCCGCCCTTACAGACCCCGCTCGCGCTCGTAGGCGCGCAGCTGTTCCGGCGTGATCATGCTGGTGTCGAAGAGGCTGGTCTCGTCCAGGGCGTAACCCTGCTGGGCCTGCTGCCCCTGGTTCGGGTCGTACGGCTGCTGCTGCGCCTGGTTCGGGTCGTACGCCTGCTGCTGGGCGTCGTAGCCCTGGTACGCGGCGTACGGGTCGGCCTGCTGGTAGCCGAACCGGTCCTGCTGATCGCCGTACTGCTGCTGATAGCCGGCGTAGGCGTCCGGCTGTGGCTCATAGCCGTAGGCGGGCTCCGGCTGGGCGTACGGCTGCTGAGGCATCTGCTGCGGCTCGGCCCGCTCGGCCGGGGCGTCCTG
The DNA here is from genome assembly GCF_044540255.1 of Streptomyces sp. NPDC086080. Taxonomy (NCBI): domain Bacteria; kingdom Bacillati; phylum Actinomycetota; class Actinomycetes; order Kitasatosporales; family Streptomycetaceae; genus Streptomyces; species Streptomyces sp. NPDC086080. The sequence goes on along the minus strand of NZ_JBITRU010000006.1, from coordinate 203,560 downwards.
GTCGGCGACCGAGGCCAGGCCGGCGAGGTAGTCGGCGTCGCTGGAGTGCTGGACCGACGTGAGGTCGTCGGCGAGGGCGCCGAGGTCGTCGGAGGCGAGCCGGCCGTGCAGCTTCTGCCGGCCCCGGCCGACCGCGTCCAGGGTCTTGGCGAGGACTGCCTCGAAGGCGCCGAGCTTGACGTCGACGTACGCGTCGGCGTTGCGGCGCAGGGTCTCGGGGTCGTGGCTGCGCTCGGGGGCGTCCTCGTCCTCATAGCCCTGCTCGTCGAGACCCCGTCCGGTGCCGAGCAGCTTCTCGCGGCCGCGGCCGACGGAGCCGATGGTCTTGGTGAGGACGACCTCGAAGTTGGCGAGCTTGGAGTCGACGTAGTCGTCGGCCTCCGCGCGGATCTCCTCCGCCTCCTTGCGGGCCTCGGCAAGAATCCGGTCCGCCTCGGCCTGTGAGCGGCGGGCGATCTCGGTGTCGGAGATCAGGGAGCCGCGCTGGGCGTGGGCGCCCTCGATGATCCGCTCGGCCTCCTGGCGGGCCTGCTCGACCATCTGCTCCCGTCCGCCGATCAACTCCTGCGCCTGGGCGAGGGAGTCGGGCAGAGCCGCGCGTACCTCCTCGAGCAGCGAGAGCAGTTCGGCGCGGTTGACCACGCACGAGGCCGACATGGGCATCGACCGGGCACCGGAGACCGCGGCGACGATCTCGTCGAGCTTCTTCTGCACGTCCACCGTGTGCTCGCCACTCTCTACAGCTGTGTTGGAGACGGACGGGACGACTGTACGACCCCGGGGCGGCCGGTGGACACCGGCGGGGTCGATGGTCCGCGGCGCGCGGGCCCCGTCAGTCCTTGCGCAGGCGTTCGGTGAGGGCGGTCAGGACCTCCGGCGGCACCAGGTGGGCCACGTCGCCGCCCCAGGCCGCGACCTCCTTGACGAGCGAGGAGGAAAGGAAGCTGTAGGTGGGGTTGGTGGGGACGAAAAGGGTCTCCACGCCCGACAGCCCGTTGTTCATCTGGGCCATCTGCAGCTCGTAGTCGAAGTCGCTGACCGCGCGCAGGCCCTTGACGATGGCGGGGATGTCGCGCTGCTTGCAGAAGTCGACGAGCAGGCCGTGGAAGGCCTCGATACGGACGTTGCCGTAGTCGGCGGTGACCCGGCGGATCAGGTCGATCCGTTCCTCGATCTCGAACAGGCCCTTCTTCGACTGATTGATCATCACCGCGACGTAGACCTCGTCGTACAGCCGGGAGGCCCGGGCGATGATGTCGAGGTGTCCGTTGGTGATCGGGTCGAACGACCCGGGGCATACGGCGCGGCGCACTGCTGATCCCTCGCTCTCCGGTCCGGTCATCGTGCGTCTTCGCACGTAGAGGCGGCGCGACCGTACCAAAAGGTTCCCTCGCCGTAGCGGCGGGCCCGGATCGCCTCGAAGCCGGGCGGCCAGGCGAACTCTCCGCCTCTGGTGCTGCGCTCCACGGTGACGAGGGCGTCTTCCGTCAGCCAGCCCCCCGAGCGGAGTGTGAGCAGAATCTCGCGAAGATCGTCGTCCGAGACGGCGTACGGCGGGTCGAGGAAGACGACGTCGTACGGCTCCCGCGGGGGTTCGGTACGGATGATCTGTTCCGCTTTGCCGGATCTGACCTCGGCTCCGGGGAGCCGGAGCGACGCCACGTTCTCCCGCACTGTGCGGACGGCCCGGGCGTCGGCCTCCACGAGCAGGACGTGTCCGGCGCCCCGGGACAGGGCCTCCAGGCCCACGGCACCCGATCCGGCGTACAGATCGAGGACGCGTTCGCCGTCCAGCGGGCCGCCGAGCAGCGACTGCCAGGTGGAGAAGAGGCCTTCGCGCGCCCGGTCGGAGGTCGGGCGCGTGCGGTTTCCCGGCGGGACGGCCAGGAGGCGTCCGCCGGCCCTGCCGGCGATCACGCGGGTCATCTGGGTTCCTTGGTCGTGGGGTGCGTCCGGTTCAGTCTGGCAGGCCGGGGCGCGGGCGGCCTCGCGTGGCGAGCGACCGCGCATCTGTCGTGGTGGCTCCCGCCCATGCGGCGGTGCCCGTGCCGATCCCGCCCGGCGCCCCTCGGGGCCGCCGCTCAGCCCTTCTCCAGGTACTGCTCCCGTTCCTCGTCCAGCAGCGCGTCCAGGGCCGTGCGCAGGGCCGGCAGGTGCTCCAGGTCCGGGTCGGCGGCGACGGTTCTCGTGGCCTCCTCGCGCGCTTCGGCGATGATCTCCTCGTCGTCGATGACGGCCAGCATGCGCAGGCTGGAACGGGTGCCGGACTGGGCCTGGCCCAGCACATCGCCCTCGCGGCGCTGCTCCAGGTCGATACGGGAGAGCTCGAAGCCGTCGAGGGTGGAGGCGACCGCGGCGAGGCGCTGCCGGGCGGCGCTCGCCTCGGGCATCTCGGTGACCAGCAGACACAGGCCGGGGGCCGAGCCGCGGCCGACGCGGCCGCGCAGCTGGTGGAGCTGGGAGACTCCGAAGCGGTCGGCGTCCATGATCACCATGGCGGTGGCGTTCGGCACGTTGACCCCGACCTCGATGACGGTCGTGGCGACCAGGACGTCCACCTCGCCGGCGGTGAAGCGGCGCATGACGGCGTCCTTGTCGTCGGGAGGCATGCGTCCGTGCAGGACCTCGACTCCGAGCCCCTTCAGCGGTCCCTTCGCGAGCTGCTCCGCGATGTCCAGGACGGCGAGCGGGGGCCGCTTCTCCGCCTCGTCCTCGGGGGGCTTCCGCTTCCCGGCTCTCCCGGGGTCGTCCTCCTCGTCGCCGATGCGCGGGCAGACCACGTACGCCTGGTGCCCGCCCGCGACCTCCTCACGGACCCGCTCCCAGGCGCGGGCGAGGAAGTGCGGCTTGTCGGCGGCCGGCACGACATGGCTGGCAATGGGCGAGCGGCCCGCCGGGAGCTGGTCGAGGACGGAGGTCTCCAGGTCACCGAAGACCGTCATCGCGACCGTGCGCGGGATGGGTGTGGCGGTCATGACGAGCAGGTGCGGGGGCTGTTTGCCCTTGCCGCGCAGGGCGTCGCGCTGCTCGACGCCGAAGCGGTGCTGCTCGTCGACGACGACCAGGCCCAGATCGTGGAACTGCACCTTGTCCTCGATCAGCGCGTGCGTGCCGATGACGACACCGGCCTCGCCGGTGGCCAGGTCGAGCAGGACGCGCCGCCGGGCCGCGGCTCCCATGGACCCGGTGAGCAGCACCACCTTGGTGGCGTGGTCGGCTCCCCCGAGCATGCCCCCCTCGGCCAGTTCGCCCATCATCTCGGTGACCGATCTGTGGTGCTGCTGGGCGAGCACCTCGGTCGGGGCGAGCATCGCCGCCTGCCCGCCCGCGTCGACGACGGCGAGCATGGCGCGCAGGGCGACCAGGGTCTTGCCCGAACCCACCTCGCCCTGCAGCAGGCGGTGCATGGGGTGTGCGGTGGCGAGGTCGGCGAAGATCTCGCCGGAGACCTTCTGCTGACCCTCGGTGAGGGTGAAGGGGAGACGGTCGTCGAAGGCGGTGAGAAGGCCGTCGGGCTGCGGGCGGCGGGCGACGGCGGGGAGCTGTGCGTCGGCGTGGCGGCGGCGGGCGAGTGCCGTCTGGAGGACGAAGGCCTCGTCCCACTTGAGGCGGGCCCGGGCGTCCTCGATGTCCGCCGGGGTGTGCGGGCGGTGGATCTTCAGCAGGGCCTCGGGGAGCGGGAGCAGCCCGCGGCCCTCGCGCAGGGAGTCCGGGAGCGGGTCGAGGGCCTCCTGGGCGCTGGGCAGCACCGTCTGGAGGGCCTTGCCGATCTTCCACGACTCCATCTTGGCGGTGGCGGGGTAGATCGGGATGAGGGTGCCGGCCCAGGTCTCGACCGCCTCCTCCGTATCGCCGCGCAGCAGCTCATAGGCGGGATGGGCGAGTTGGAGACGGCGGTTGAAGACGGAGACCTTGCCGGCGAACATCGCGCGGGTGCCCGGCAGCAGTTCCTTGTGCGGTTTGTGGACACCGGCGCCGAAGAAGACCAGTTGCAGCCGGCCGCTGCCGTCCGTGATGGTCACTTCCAGGCGCTGCCCCTTGCCGCGCGGGGCCTTGGCCGAGGCGAAGGTGTGCAGACGGGCGTCGGCGACCTGGGCGACCACGGTGACGTGCTCGTCCATGGGGAGCTCGGCAAGGTGGGTGAGCCGGCCGCGCTCCTCGTACCGGCGGGGGTAGTGATGGAGAAGGTCGCCGACGGTGTGCAGGCCGAGATGCTCGGCCATCACCTTCGCGGTGGCGGGGCCGAGCACTTTCTTCAGTGGTTCTTCCAGTGCGGGCACGAGATCCATTGGACACCACGGCACTGACAATGCGTGGACCGCGGGACACCGGTTTCGGTCGAGTGTTCTCTCGCATCACCGGTGCCGGCTCTCCGGCGTAGGTTGTGCGCGGAACTCCCCGAGGGTCTGGCGGGGGCGGGGCCGGCGGTCCCGGCCCTGGGGTCACTCGACGCCGATGAGCAGGACGGCGCCCTGTCTGCCGCCGCGGTACACCACCGTGTCGACGGCGAGGTAGCCCTCGCGGACCCGGGACTCCAGATGTGCGGCGACGGACTCGGGGGCGTCGTCACCGAGGACCAGGGTGACCAGCTCCCCGCCGGCCGCGAGCATGCGGTCGAGGACGGCCTCGGCGGTGGCCGTGACGTCCTGTCCGATGACGGCGACGTCGCCGTCGACCAGGCCGAGGACGTCCCCCGCCTGACAGATGCCCGCCATGGTCCAGGACTGGCGCTCGGCGACGGTCACCTCCGCGTAGCGGGTCGCGCCCGCGGCGGACGTCATCGCCACCACGTCCTCGTCGAAGCGGCGCTCCGGCTCGTGCACGGCGAGCGCCGCGATGCCCTGGACCGCGGAGCGGGTCGGAATGAGGGCCGCCCGGATGCCCTCGGCCCGGACCTGCTCGGCCGCCGCGGCCGCGGTGTGGCGCAGGTCCGCGTCGTTGGGCAGGAAGACGACCTCGCGCGCGTGCGCACGGCGCACCGCCTGGACGAGCTCACCACTCGCGGGCGGCTCACCCGGGCGGGCGAGCACGGTCGTCGCGCCCGCCTCGGTGTAGAGCCCCGCCAGACCCTCGCCGGGCACCACGGCCACGACGGCCCGCCGCGCACGTTCCCCCTGGGCCCGCTCGGCCCCTGCCGTGTGCACGTCCCCGGCGCCGAAGTGGGTGATCCGGATCCGGTACGGTCGCCCGGCCTCGACGCCGGCCTCCACGGCGGCGCCCGCGTCGTCGACATGCACATGGACGTTCCACAGCCCGTCGCCGCCGACCACGACCAGCGAATCGCCCATCCGGTCGAGCCGCTCCCGCAGCCGCGCGACGGCCGTGTCCCCGGCCTCCAGCAGATAGATCACCTCGAAGGCGGGCCCTCCGCACTCCGGTGCGGGAGCGCCCTCCGCGCATCCGGCCGCGTCCTCGGGCGGGACGGGACGGGCCTCCACGCGCGCGTGGAGGTCGCGCGGCGTCTCCCCGGTGAACGTCGCGACGAGTGCCGCGAGCACCGCCACCAGCCCACTGCCGCCGGCGTCCACCACCCCCGCGCGGCGGAGGACGGCCAGCCGGTCCGGTGTCTCGGCGAGCGCCGCGCGGGCGCCCTCGTGGGCCGCCCGGGCCACCGCGCCGCAGTCGCCCCGCGCCGCTCCGGCGGCGTCGGCCGCGGCCGAGGCGACGGTGAGGACCGTGCCCTCGACGGGGTGCGCCACCGCCTGACGCGCGGAGTCGGCCGCCTGACGCAGGGCGAGCCGCAGTCCCTGGCCGTCGGCCCGGTCCGCGGTCTCGTCACCGGCCAGCACCTGGGCCATCCCGCGCAACAACTGCGCCAGGATCGTTCCGGAGTTCCCGCGGGCGCCGATCAGTGCCCCGTGCGCCATCGCGCGTACCGCGTCCGCCAGGGTCGGCCCCGGTCCCGGTGCGCCACCGGCCTTGTGGCCCTCGAACACCGCGTCCACCGCGGCGGTCGCCGATTCGACGGTCAGGTAGAGATTCGTCCCGGTGTCGCCGTCCGCCACGGGATAGACGTTGATCGCGTCGATCTCCTCCCGCGCCCGCCCCAGCGCGTCGAGCGCGAGACCGCACCAGGCACGCACCGCGAGAGCATCGAAGAATGTCTGCGGCACCTGCGCCACCTGCGCCTCCCTGAGCTGCCGGCCGTGGCACGCAGCGTAAACCGTGGGGACCGGCCCACCGGAAGAGGGCCGCAGGCGGGCCTCTGAGCTGCCATGGTAGTTTCGTTCTACGGGTGCAGCCGTTGTATGCTGCTCCGGTTGCCCGATCCGATCGGGCCTCTTCCCCCTGGCAACGCCACTCGGATTCCGCAGGGCTCCCGAAGCCCTGGATTCTGATCCCGGCATGCCGGGATCCACCGTAAGTGCATCTGAAGTCTTTGGAGTGACCCGTGGCTGCCAACTGCGACGTCTGCGGCAAGGGGCCGGGCTTCGGCAACAACATCTCGCACTCGCACCGCCGTACGTCCCGCCGCTGGAACCCGAACATCCAGCGTGTACGTACCGTGGTCGGCGGGACGCCGAAGCGCGTGAACGCTTGCACCTCGTGCATCAAGGCCGGCAAGGTCTCGCGCTGACGCTTTCGCTGAGCGCGCGGCCGTAGTCGGTTTCGCCGCAACAGCCGGTCCACCTCTGGGTGGGCCGGCTCATTGCTGTGCGCGGCTGTGCGCACTCGCCGCGTCGTCCTCCGCGGAGCTCCGGTGCGGGGGACTCATGACGGCGGCGGACGCACCGCCCATCGTCTTCGTGCCCCCGCGTGCTGCCCGCTCGCGGCCGGCCGCGCCGGGGCCGGTTCACCGGCGGGCCACGGACGCGCGGGGACGCCGCATCACGCGCCCGCCCGGTGCGGTGGGCGCAGGTTCCAGGCGTGGTGGACCGGACCGATGCCCCTGCCCAGAGGGAAGCCGGAGGCTATCGCGCCCGTGACGTACCGCTTGGCCGTCGTCACCGCGTCCGGGACCGGCCGGCCCTTCGCCAGCTCCGAGGCGATCGCCGATGCCAGGGTGCAACCCGTGCCGTGGGTGTGGCGGTTGTCGTGTCTGGGGGCGCGCAGCCAGTGTTCCCGGGTGCCGTCCGTCAGGAGGTCGACGGCCTCCTCCGACTCCGCCGTGAGATGGCCGCCCTTGATCACCACCCAGCGCGGCCCGAACTCCAGCACCGCGCGCGCCGCCCGGCGCAGATCGCCCTCCGAAGCGACGCGGACGCCCGTGAGTTGCGCCACCTCGTCCAGGTTGGGCGTGGCCACCGTCGCCAGCGGCAGCAGCCTGGTCCGTACGGAGTCCAGCGCGGAGGCCGCCAGCAGGGGGTCCCCGTGCTTGGAGACCCCCACCGGGTCGACCACCGCCGGCGCGTCCGTGCCGGCGATCAAGTCGGCGACCGCCTCGACGAGTTCGGCGGAGGACAGCATGCCGGTCTTGACGGCCTGGACCCCGATGTCGTCGACGACGCTGCGGTACTGGGCCCGTACCGCCTCCACCGGCAGTTCCCAGGCACCCTGCACGCCCAGGGAGTTCTGCGCGGTCACCGCGGTGAGCACACTCATGCCGTGCACGCCGAGCGCGAGCATCGTCTTCAGATCGGCCTGGATGCCCGCCCCGCCGCCGGAGTCGGATCCGGCGACGGTGAGAACCCTGGGCGGCGCGCTCACGACTCGATGCCCCCGAAGTGGTCCCAGCCGCCCTGGCTCGTCCAGGGTGCCCCGTCGACCGTGACCTGGGGCAGCGCCGAGGGATTGAGCACCTCGCCGATCACCTTCCAGCGGGCGGGGAGTTTCACGTCCGGCGGGAAGGTGGCCACGATCGCGTGGTCCTCTCCCCCGGTCAGCACCCACTGCATCGGGTCGACGCCGACGGCCTGGCCGATGTCGTTCATCTGCGAGGGGATGTCGATCGCCCCGGAGCGGATGTCGATGCGGACCTTGCTGGCCTCGGCGATGTGCCCGAGGTCGGCGATCAGCCCGTCGCTCACATCGCACATCGCGGTGGCGCCGAGCCCGGCGGCGGCCGGTCCCGCGTGGTACGGCGGCTCGGGACGCCGGTGCGCCTCCACGAAGGCGCGCGGCGAGCGGAACCCGCGCGAGAGCACCGCGTGTCCGGCCGCGGACCAGCCCAGCCAGCCGGTCACCGCGACGAGGTCACCGGGCTGCGCTCCGCCCCGGGTGACGGGCTCCTGGTTGCGCAGATCGCCGAGCGCGGTGATCGACACCGTGATCGTGTCCCCGCGTACGACATCGCCGCCGACGACCGCGGCGCCTGCCACCTGGCATTCGTCCCGCAGCCCGTCCATCAGCTCGCTGGGCCAGGTGACCGGCAGTTCGGCCGGGACGACGAGGCCGAGCAGCAGCGCGGTCGGCACGGCGCCCATGGCGGCGATGTCGGCCAGGTTCTGCGCGGCGGCCTTGCGGCCGACGTCGTAGGCCGTGGACCAGTCGCGCCGGAAGTGCCGGCCCTCCAGCAGGATGTCGGTGCTGGCCACGACCCTGCGATCGGGGGCGGAGACCACCGCGGCGTCGTCGCCGGGTCCGACCCGGACCGCCGGGGTGGTGGTGAGACGGGAGGTGAGCTCCCTGATGAGCCCGAACTCACCGAGCTCACCAACAGTGCCCTTCATTACCCTTTCGCCCCTTCTGTCCCTGTGTGCGCCCGGTCGCGAGGCCTGGAAGTCCTCGCTACGGTCGATATGACCGTCAACTTCTCTCGTGTCTGTACCCCGGCGCGCACAACCCGGTTTCCGCAGGTCTCCCCGCGACGAGCGGCAACGCGATACCGTGGCGTTCCTTTTCCCCACATGATCCTCGTGGCCGCCCTGGAGGTTCCGTGGTACAGGCGTACATCCTGATCCAGACCGAGGTCGGCAAGGCGTCGACCGTCGCCGAGCTGATCGCCAAGATCCCTGGAGTCATCCAGGCCGAGGACGTGACCGGACCGTACGACGTGATCGTGCGCGCCCAGGCCGACACCGTCGACGGACTGGGCCGCATGGTGGTGGCCAAAGTCCAGCAAGTGGACGGCATCACCCGCACCCTGACCTGCCCGGTCGTCCATCTGTAGCCCCCGTCTACCCTGTGCCGGTGAACTCCTTCCGTCACCGGCGAACCGTACTGTCCGCCCTGTCCGCGCTCACGGTGCTGATCACCGCCGTGGGCTGCTCCCCAGCAGACGACAGCGTGTCCGCGGCGGTTCCCAGCCCGGACGCGAAGGTCACCAAGCTGTGTCAGAACCTGGACAAGGCCCTGCCGGCGAAGGTGGACGGTGAGAGTCGCGACGACCCCGGACCCGCGTCCGAACTGACCGCGGGCTGGGGCGGCGTGGCGATCATACTGCGGTGCGGCGTCGAACGGCCCCCGAAGATGGCCGATCCCGACGTGGCCACCGGTGGCGACCCCGACGCGGTACCCGGCGGGGTCGACGGGGTGGACTGGCTCATGGAGAAGCAGGATGACGGCACGTACCGCTTCACCACAGCCAACCGCGAGGCGTATGTGGAGGTCGGGGTGACCGACGGGCGGGACAGCACGGGGGTTCTGATCGATCTCGCCCCGGCCGTCAAGGAGGCGATCCCCGAAGGGATCGCCTCCTGAAGCGTGCGTCGAGCGTGCGTACGCCGCTCAGCGCAGTCCGGTCGGCCGGCGCAGGGCCGCCTGCACCAGCCGGTCCACCAGCTCCGGGTAACTCACCCCGGTGGCCTGCCACATCTGCGGGTACATCGAGATGGGGGTGAAGCCGGGCATGGTGTTGATCTCGTTGATCACGAACTCGCCGCCCTCGGTGAGGAAGAAGTCCGCGCGGACCAGCCCCTCGCAGGACGCCGCGTCGAACGCCTCGACCGCGAGCCGGCGCACCTCGGCCGTCTCCTCCTCGGTCAGCGGCGCGGGCACGAGGCCGGGCGTGGAGTCGATGTACTTGGCCTCGAAGTCGTAGTACGCGTGCGCGTCGGGCGGCGGGATCTCGGCGGGCACCGAGGCGCGCGGGCCGTCCTCGAACTCCAGCACGCCGCACTCGATCTCGCGGCCGCGCAGCGCCGCCTCCACCAGGATCTTCGGGTCGTGGCGCTGGGCCTCGGCGATCGCCTCGTCGAGGCCGGAGAGGTCGTCGACCTTGGTGATGCCGATCGACGAACCCGCGCGGGCGGGCTTCACGAACAGCGGCCAGCCGTGCTCCCCGGCGAAGCCGATGATCTTCTTGCGGGCGGCGGACTCGTCCGTCTCCCACTCGCGCGGCCGGATCACCAGGTACGGGCCGACCTTGAGCCCGAAGGAGGTGAACACCCGCTTCATGTACTCCTTGTCCTGGCCGACGGCGGAGGCGAGCACACCCGAGCCGACGTAGGGGACGCCGGAGAGTTCCAGAAGGCCCTGGAGGGTGCCGTCCTCACCGTAGGGGCCGTGCAGCACCGGGAAGACCACGTCGACCTCGCCCAGGGCCTTGGGCACCGAGCCCGGCTCGCTGTGGACGACCTCACGGTCGGCGGGGTCGACGGGGAGCACCACGGTGCCTTCCGAGGACTCGGCGATCTCGTCCACACTGGGGGTGCGGCGGTCGGTGATCGCCATGCGTTCCGGCTCGTCGGCGGTGAGCGCCCAGCGGCCGTCCTGGGTGATGCCGATCGGCAGGACGTCGTACTTGGTCCGGTCGATGGCGTTGAGGACGGCGCCGGCGGTGACCACGGAGATCCCGTGCTCGGAGCTGCGCCCGCCGAACACAACGGCCACACGCGGCTTGCGGGACGGCTGCTGCTCGGGGCTCTGGGGGAGGTTCTCGGTGCTCATATCGCGATGAGAGTACCCGTTGCCGGAGCCCGGAGTCAGCGCCCGCAACGCCACCCGTGAGCCGAACGGAGGGGGTCCTCGCTCAGCGTCGCTCGGGCTTCGCGCTGCGCGACATGAGTTCCTTGACGGCGACCATCGGCGGCTTGCCCTCGTGCACGATGCGGACGACCGTCTCGGTGAGCGGCATGTCGACGCCGTGCCGCCGGGCCAGATCCAGCACCGACTCGCAGGACTTGACGCCCTCGGCGGTCTGCTTGGTGACCGCGATGGTCTCCGCCAGCGTCAGCCCCCTGCCGAGGTTGGTGCCGAAGGTGTGGTTGCGGGAAAGGGGCGAGGAGCAGGTGGCCACCAGGTCGCCCAGGCCCGCCAGTCCGGAGAAGGTCAGCGGGTCGGCGCCGAGCGCGACACCGAGCCGGGTCGTCTCGGCGAGGCCGCGGGTGATGAGCGAGCCCTTGGTGTTGTCACCGAGTCCCATGCCGTCGGCGATGCCGACGGCCAGCCCGATCACGTTCTTCACCGCGCCGCCCAGTTCGCAGCCGATGACGTCGGTGTTGGTGTAGGGGCGGAAGTACGGGGTGTGGCAGGCGGTCTGGAGCCGTCGGCCCACCGCTTCGTCGGTGCAGGCGACCACGGAGGCGGCCGGCATACGGGCGGCGATCTCCCGGGCCAGATTGGGGCCGGTGACCACGGCGATGCGGTCGGCGCCGACCTTGGCGACGTCGTCGATCACCTCGCTCATCCGCATGGCGGAACCGAGCTCGATGCCCTTCATCAGGGACACCAGGACCGTGCCGGGCGCGAGCAGCGGTGCCCACTCGGCGAGGTTGCCGCGCAGCGTCTGTGAGGGAACGGCGAGGACGGTGAAGTCGGCGTCGCGCGCGGCTTCGGCGGCGTCCGTGGTGGCCCGGAGGTTCTCCGGGAGTTCGATACCGGGCAGGTAGTCGGGGTTGGCGTGGGTGGAGTTGACCGCTTCGGCGAGTTCGGGCCGCCGTCCCCACAGGACGACGTCGCACCCCGCGTCGGCGAGGACCATGCCGAAGGCCGTCCCCCACGATCCGGTGCCGAATACGGCCACCCTGACCGGCTTGCTCACGTGCCCAGCCCTTCTTCCCGCGCGGTGGGCGCGGTGCCCCGCGTCCGGTCCCGCCGTTTCTGCCTGTGTGTCTTGCGGCGCTGCTCGATCCGTTCCCGCCGCGGGTCGTAGGGCGTCTGGGGGGCCTTCTCGCCGCGGATCCGCTCGAGCTGGCGGGTGATATCCGCCATGATGGCCTCGGTCGCCTCCTTGAGCAGTTCCGGGGTCATCTCGCGGTCGTAGAAACGGTCGAGGTCCACCGGGGGCCCGGCCAGCACCCGGCTGGTCTTGCGGGGCAGCAGACTGGGCTTCCTGGCGTACGGCGGCAGCAACTCGTTGGCGCCCCACTGGGCGACCGGGATCACGGGGCACTTGGTCTGCAGCGCGACGCGCGCGGCGCCGGTCTTGCCCATCATGGGCCAGCCGTCCGGGTCGCGGGTGAGGGTGCCCTCGGGGTAGAAGGCGACGCATTCACCGCGCTCCACGGCGTCGATCGCGGCGCGGAAGGCACTGAGTGCGTCCGAACTCTCCCGGTAGACGGGGATCTGACCGGTGCCGCGCATCACGGCGCCGATGAATCCCTTGTTGAAAAGTCCGCTCTTCGCCAGGAATCGCGGAACGCGTCCGGTGTTGTACTGAAAGTGCCCGTAGGCGAAGGGATCGATGTGCGAATTGTGGTTCACCGCGGTGATAAATCCACCCTCGGCCGGAATGTTCTCCATTCCACGCCAGTCCCGCTTGAGCAGAACAACCAGCGGCGGTTTGGAGATCACCGCGGCGAAGCGGTACCAGAAGCCGATTCTGCGGCGCGGCACGAGTACACCTTCCTCTTCCGAATGACAGGGCCCGGACCCGGGGGCCGAACGGGCCGCACAAGTGTCGCCCCGGGCCGCCGGTCTGTCGAGAACACCGTACGCCCGCCCGTCTTGCGCCAGCGCCCTTCCCGGGAGCTCCGCACGCCTCCCCCGGCCCTCCTGCCTTCCGGCGCTCCGGGTGAGAATGGCCGCGACAAGAGAGGGACGTAACACTCGTGCAGTGGACCTTGGTGGTACCCCTGAAGCCGCTGGCCCAGGCCAAGAGCAGGCTCTCGGACACCGCGGACGACGGCCTGCGCCCGGGCCTCGCGCTCGCCTTCGCCCAGGACACGGTGGCGGCCGCGCTGGAGTGTCCGTCGGTACGGGATGTGGTGGTCGTCACGAACGACGCCCTGGCCGCGCGTGAGCTGGCGACGCTGGGCGCCGGAATCGTCCCCGACCTGCCGCGCGGCGGACTGAACGCGGCGCTCGCCCATGCCGCGACGGTGGTGGGTTCCTCCCGGCCGACGGCATCCGTCGCGGCCCTCAACGCCGATCTGCCGGCCCTCCGTCCGCCGGAACTGGCCCGCGTTCTCGATGCGGCGGCCGCGTTCCCCCGCGCGTTCCTCGCCGATGCCGCCGCGCTCGGCACGACGTTGCTGGCCGCGAGCCGGGGCCGGGAACTGCGCCCGCTCTTCGGTCCCGGGTCCCGGGCCCGGCACCGGGCGTCCGGGGCGGTGGAACTGTGCCCGGAGGCGGTGGATTCCGTACGGCAGGACGTGGACACCGGGGACGATCTGCGGGCGGCGCTGGCGCTGGGGGTGGGCCCTCGCACGGCCGCGGTCGCCGCGCGGCTGCTGATAACGGAGCAGTAGGCTGCCGCTATGCAGGCCACCGCGTACACCTACGACCCCGACAGCCGCAGCGGTCAGGTGCTTCTCGACGACGGCACCCCGGTGCCCTTCGACGCCCCGGCGTTCGACGCGGGGGGTCTGCGGCTGCTGCGCCCCGGGCAGCGGGTGCGGATCGAGACCTCCGACGAGGGCGAGGCCCGGCGGATCACGCTGGTGACGCTCCAGACGTTCTGACCGCCCGCCAGCCCGTCTCCCGGCCGCCGGCCCTCCTCGCGGATCCCGGACACACCGCGGGCCGGGCTCCTCGTCGGAGTCCGGCCCGGCACGTGAGAACCGCTTGCCCGAGGGGGCGGACGCGTCCGCTACTTATTGCGGGCGGTGGTCTTCTTGGCGGTGGTCTTGCGCGCGGTCGACTTCTTGGCGGGAGCCTTCTTCGCCGTGGCCTTCTTGGCGGGGGCCTTCGCGGCGGTGCTCTTGGAGGCCGCCGCGGTCTTCGCGGGCGCCTTCTTGGCCGTGGTCTTCTTCGCGGCCGTCTTGGTCGCGGCCTTCTTCGCGGTCGTCTTCTTCGCCGCGGTCTTCTTCGCGGCGGCGGCCTTCTTCGCCGTGGTCTTCTTCGCGGCGGCCTTCTTCACCGTCGCCGAAGCACCGCCGGTCAGGCTGCCCTTGGGTGCCTTCTTGACCGAGACCTCTCCACCACGCGGCAGCTTCTTGGAACCGCTCACCAGGTCCTTGAATCCCTGGCCGGCGCGGAAGCGCGGAACGGAGGTCTTCTTGACCCGAACCCGCTCGCCGGTCTGGGGGTTGCGGGCGTAACGGGCCGGACGGTCGACCTTCTCGAACGAACCGAAGCCGGTGACCGAGACCCGCTCACCCGAGACCACCGCGCGGACGATGGCGTCCAGTACGTGGTCGACGGCGTCGGCGGCCTGCTGGCGGCCGCCCACCTTGTCGGCAATCGCTTCTACGAGCTGCGCCTTGTTCACGTCTTCCCCTTCGGAGACATCGCCAGAACGAATGTGTTCAAGCTTTTTCGCACGTTAGGCAGATATATACCGCAAATCAAACACGAAACGGGCTAATCACCCTTGTGCCGCAACGAACTCGGCTGTCTCGACCGGTTCAGCGTTCCTCTCCGGGGAATCGACCCGCGTCGAGGTCCTCGACGAACCGCTCCAGACGCCTTGCGGCACCGGCGAGATCGTGTTTGGCCGCGGCCGTAATGACCAGCAGCTTCCGGGCCAGCGCCATCCGTACGCCCTCCGGGACTTGCAGTGCGCGCACCCTTGCATGCGCTTCCTTGAGCTGGTCCGCGACGGCCGCATAGAGCTCGAGTTGGCCGTCGCGTTCCATGCACAGATTGTGCCATCTGGGGCGAGTTGTCGCCTGCTCAGGGGGCAACTATCGCCTCGGACCGCCATCCGCGCACACTCCGGGATCACCCGCACGTGACACGTGTACCCCGGCAACCACCTTCCTAACGTGGGAAGTTGAGGAGGCTCAAGGCGGCGCGCGGGGCCGAACGGGTGCAGACACGGCCGTACCCCCGATCGGACCGATCGGGGGTACGGGAGGGGTCCGCGGTGGCCGAAAGTCGACCTCTCGCGAGGACTTCGGCCGGGGCGCGGGTCAGGCCGAGAGCGTCCTCGGCTTGAACGAGGGGCGCTTCGCCTCGTACGCGGCGATGTCCGCCTCGTCGCGCAGCGTGATGGAGATGTCGTCGAGCCCGTTGAGCAGCCGCCAGCGGGAGTTCTCGTCGAGTTCGAAGGCGGCGGTGATGCCCTCGGCACGCACCTCGCGGGCCTCCAGGTCCACCGTGATCTCGACGGTGGGGTCCGCCTCCGTGAGTTCCCACAGCGCGTCCACGGTCTGCTGGTCGAGGACCACCGTGAGCAGCCCGTTCTTCAGCGAGTTGCCGCGGAAGATGTCGGCGAAGCGGGAGGAGATCACGGCCCTGAAGCCGTAGTTCTGCAGCGCCCAGACGGCGTGCTCACGGGAGGAGCCGGTACCGAAGTCGGGGCCGGCCACCAGCACCGAGGCGCCCTCGCGCTCCGGGCGGTTGAGCACGAACTCCGGGTCCTTGCGCCAGGCCTCGAACAGCCCGTCCTCGAAACCGTCCCGCGTCACCTTCTTGAGCCAGTGGGCGGGGATGATCTGGTCGGTGTCGACGTTGCTGCGGCGCAGCGGGACGGCCCGGCCGGTGTGGGTGGTGAATGCTTCCATGACTGATCAGACTCCAGCGGGCGTACGGGCGTCGGCATCGGCGAGGTCGGCCGGGGAGGCCAGGTGGCCGAGGACCGCGGTGGCGGCGGCGACCTGCGGGGACACCAGGTGGGTACGGCCGCCCTTGCCCTGCCGACCCTCGAAGTTGCGGTTGGAGGTGGAGGCGGAGCGCTCACCGGGGGCGAGCTGGTCGGGGTTCATGCCCAGACACATCGAGCAGCCCGCGTGCCGCCATTCGGCGCCGGCCTCCTTGAAGACCACGTCCAGGCCCTCGGAGACGGCCTGCAGACCCACCCGCGCGGAGCCCGGGACGACCAGCATCCGTACGCCGTCGGCGACTTTGCGGCCGTTGATGATGTCCGCGGCGGCACGCAGGTCCTCGATGCGGCCGTTGGTGCAGGAACCTACGAAGACGGTGTCCACGTGGATCGAGCGCAGTTCCTGGCCGGCCTCCAACCCCATGTACTCCAGGGCCTTTTCGGCGGCGAGCCGCTCCGAGGCGTCCTCGTACGAAGCCGGGTCGGGAACGGACGCCGAGAGCGGGGCGCCCTGGCCCGGGTTGGTGCCCCAGGTGACGAACGGCGACAGTTCGGCGGCCTCGATGACGACCTCGGCGTCGAACTCGGCGTCCTCGTCGGACTTCAGCGTCTTCCAGTAGGCGACGGCCGCGTCCCAGTCCTCGCCCTTCGGGGCGTGCGGACGGCCCTCGAGGTAGGCGAACGTGGTCTCGTCCGGGGCGATCATGCCCGCGCGGGCGCCGGCCTCGATCGACATGTTGCAGATGGTCATCCGGGCTTCCATCGAGAGCTTCTCGATGGCCTCACCGCGGTACTCCAGGACATAGCCCTGGCCGCCGCCCGTACCGATCTTCGCGATGATCGCCAGGATCAGGTCCTTGGCGGTGACACCGTCGGGCAGTTCGCCGTTGACCGTGATCGCCATGGTCCTGGGGCGGGCCATGGGCAGCGTCTGGGTGGCCAGGACGTGCTCGACCTGGGAGGTACCGATGCCGAACGCCAGTCCGCCGAAGGCGCCGTGCGTGGACGTGTGCGAGTCACCGCAGACGACGGTCATGCCGGGCTGGGTGAGACCCAGCTGCGGACCGACGACGTGGACGACACCCTGCTCGACATCGCCCAGCGGGTGCAGCCGGACACCGAACTCGGCGCAGTTCTTCCGCAGCGTCTCCAGCTGGACCCGGGAGACCGGGTCGGCGATCGGCTTGTCGATGTCGAGGGTCGGGGTGTTGTGATCCTCGGTCGCGATGGTGAGGTCGAGACGGCGCACCGGGCGGCCGTTCTTGCGGAGGCCGTCGAAGGCCTGGGGGCTGGTCACCTCGTGCAGCAGGTGCAGATCGATGAAGAGGAGGTCGGGCTCGCCCTCGGCGCGCCGGACGACGTGGTCGTCCCAGACCTTCTCCGCGAGTGTCCTACCCATCGCTTTCCCTCCGGCCGGCACCCGTTGTGCGCCGGCCCAACTAGATCTGTGCGGAGACGGCGCCCTCGCCCCTGGTCCCGGGCGTCCGCCGCCAGGCCCGGTGGTCACGGGCCTCATTGCTTCCGTGCTTCAAGAGTGGCGCGTTCCACGGAAAATTGAACTTGCGTTTCACAGAGTGAGACGCAAGTATCGTTTCATGGACAACAGTAGCGGCGTCGGCGTTCTGGACAAGGCGGCCCTCGTCCTGAGCGCTCTGGAGTCCGGTCCGGCCACCCTCGCGGGGTTGGTCGGGGCCACCGGACTGGCACGACCCACGGCCCACCGCCTGGCCGTGGCGCTGGAACACCACCGCCTGGTGGCACGCGACATGCAGGGCCGGTTCATTCTCGGCCCGCGCCTGGCAGAACTGGCCGCGGCGGCGGGTGAGGACCGGCTGCTCGCCACGGCGGGCCCGGTGCTCACCCACCTCCGCGACGTGACCGGCGAGAGCGCCCAGCTCTACCGCCGCCAGGGCGACATGCGCATCTGCGTCGCCGCGGCGGAGCGGCTTTCGGGGCTCAGGGACACGGTCCCGGTGGGCTCCACGCTCACGATGAAGGCCGGCTCCTCGGCGCAGATCCTGATGGCCTGGGAGGAGCCCGAGCGGCTGCACCGCGGCCTGCAGGGCGCCCGTTTCACGGCCACCGCCCTCTCCGGCGTCCGGCGCCGCGGCTGGGCCCAGTCGATCGGCGAGCGCGAGCCGGGCGTGGCGTCCGTCTCGGCGCCGGTGCGCGGTCCCTCGAACCGCGTGGTGGCCGCCGTTTCGGTCTCCGGCCCCATCGAGCGGCTGACCCGCCATCCGGGCCGGATGCACGCACAGGCCATCATCGACGCCGCCGGCCGCCTCTCCGAGGCACTGCGCCGCTCCTGACCACCGCCCCCGCACGTCCCCGGGGGTATACGGGCCCGCCCCAACGCCGCGGCGGGCCCGTATACCCGCTTCAGACCACTGATCCGGGCACTCCTGGCAGCTCCTGGCACTCCCGGCACGACGAAAGCCCCCCACCGAAGTGGAGGGCTTCCCTCATACGTACCCCCGACCGGATTCGAACCGGCGCTACCGCCTTGAGAGGGCGGCGTGCTAGGCCGCTACACAACGGGGGCTCGGATCATGCGTTTCCGCAGATCCTGCTGGTCTACCTGGACTCGAACCAAGACTAACTGAACCAGAATCAGTCGTGCTGCCAATTACACCATAGACCAATGATGGTTTAGACCAGTCAGTACCCCCGACCGGATTCGAACCGGCGCTACCGCCTTGAGAGGGCGGCGTGCTAGGCCGCTACACAACGGGGGCCCTAGCGATCCTGCGTCAAGAAGAGAGGGTGCGACCCGATCTCTCCTCGCGGGAAGGATCTGTACCCCCGACCGGATTCGAACCGGCGCTACCGCCTTGAGAGGGCGGCGTGCTAGGCCGCTACACAACGGGGGCCTGCGGATACGCTCCGCGGTTTGCAGATGAGCTCTGCGAGCTGGCCTACCTGGACTCGAACCAAGACTAACTGAACCAGAATCAGTCGTGCTGCCAATTACACCATAGGCCACTGGAACGCAAGCCCCTGAAGGCTTCTTGTTCTAGTTCGACGCTTCGGGACTCCGGCCTTCCGGCCCGCTCCCCGCGGCGCAGGAAGAACATTACCCGAAGGTCGACGGGGCTCCAAAACGAGTATCGGCACGCAGCAGCGAGGGGAGTTCGGCGAGCGAGGCGATACGGCGCGGCCCCACGGGCGGTTCGACGGTCGCGAAGGTGCCCGCGCGGTCGATCCAGACCGACAGCAGCCCGGCGTCGGCGGCACCCCGGCCGTCGATCTCCGGGTGGTCCCCGACGTACGCGACCTGGTCCGGGGAGAGCGCCAGGGCGTCGCAGGCGGCGAGGAACGCGCCGGCCTCGGGCTTGGAGACGCCCAGCTCGGCGGCGCACAGGATGACCTCGAAACGGTCGTGCACGCCGAGCAGGCGCAGTTTGCGGTCCTGGACGTGGAGGCTGGAGTTGGACAGCACCGCGTGGCGGTGGGTCGGAGTGAGGGCGTCGAGCACGGGCAGCACGTCCGGGAAGAGACTCCACGCGGACTCGTAGTGCGTGACGTACCGCCGGAACCAGTCGTCCGCCTCGGCGTCGGTCAGCTCCGGCCGGTCCAGGAAGACCCGGGTGCGGTCGCGCCGCTGCGTCTCGAAGTCCACCTCCCCGGCCGCGAACCGCGCCCACTGGAGCTCGGTGACCTCCCGCCAGCGCACCAGCGCCTCCTCGGCGGTGGCGTACCCGGCGAGCAGCCCCTCGGCGGCCAGATGGGCCCGCATGCCCTCGCGATCGGCGGTGGTGTAGTCGAAGAGTGTGTCGTCCACGTCCCAGACGACGGCCCGGATCACCATGCCACCGACGGTACCCCCGGACCGGCTGGGGGCCCGGGGGTTATCCCCCGATGTGCGCAGC
The DNA here is from genome assembly GCF_044540255.1 of Streptomyces sp. NPDC086080. Taxonomy (NCBI): domain Bacteria; kingdom Bacillati; phylum Actinomycetota; class Actinomycetes; order Kitasatosporales; family Streptomycetaceae; genus Streptomyces; species Streptomyces sp. NPDC086080. The sequence continues at coordinate 183,946 of NZ_JBITRU010000006.1, read as the reverse complement.
GTCGAAGAGTGTGTCGTCCACGTCCCGGACGACGGCCCGGATCACCATGCCACCGACGGTACCCGGAGACGGCTGAGGGGACGCCCGGACGACTCCGGGCGTCCCCTCACGGGCCTGTGGCTACGCGACCAGCTTCGTCAGGGCCGCGTCGATCCTGGCCAGCGTCTTCTCCTTGCCCAGGACCTCCAGGGACTCGAAGAGGGGCAGGCCCACCGTGCGGCCGGTGACGGCGACACGGACCGGGGCCTGGGCCTTGCCGAGCTTGAGGCCGTGGGCCTCGCCGGCGGCCAGGACGGCCTCCTTGAGGGAGTCCGGGGACGTCCAGTCGGCGGACTCCAGCTTCTCCCTGGCCGTGCGGAGGAGGGCGTCGCTGCCTTCCTTCATCGCCTTGTTCCAGCTCGCCTCGTCGAAGACCGGCTCCGGGAGGAACAGGAAGTCGACGTTGTCGGTGATCTCCGACAGCACCTTCAGGCGGGTCTGTGCGTGCGGGGCGATGGCGTGCCACTTGGCCTCGTCGAAGGCCTCCGGGGTCCACGGAGCGAAGGGGGCCTTGAGCCAGGGGGCGCAGCGCTCGGTGAAGTCCTTCACGTCGAGCATGCGGATGTGGTCGCCGTTGATCGCCTCGCACTTCTTCAGGTCGAAGCGGGCCGGGTTCGGCTGCACGTCGGCGACGTCGAAGGCGGCGACCATCTCGTCGATCGAGAAGACGTCCTGGTCGGCGGAGAGGGACCAGCCGAGCAGGGAGAGGTAGTTGAGCAGGCCCTCGGGGAGGAAGCCGCGCTCCCGGTAGAGGTTCAGGGACGACTGCGGGTCGCGCTTGGAGAGCTTCTTGTTGCCCTCCCCCATGACGTACGGCAGGTGCCCGAAGGCGGGGGTCCGCTTCGCGATGCCCAGTTCGGTCAGGGCCTTGTAGAGGGCGATCTGGCGCGGGGTGGAGGAGAGCAGGTCCTCGCCGCGCAGGACGTGGGTGATCTCCATCAGGGCGTCGTCGACCGGGTTGACCAGCGTGTACAGCGGGGCGCCGTTGGCGCGCACGATGCCGTAGTCCGGGACGTTCTCCGGGGTGAAGGTCAGCTCGCCGCGGACCAGGTCGGTGAAGGTGATCGTCTCGTCGGGCATCCGGAAGCGGACGATGGGCTCGCGGCCCTGTGCCTGGTACTCCTCGACCTGCGCGTCGGTGAGCGCGCGGCAGTGGCCGTCGTAACCGGAGGGCTTGCCGACGGCGCGGGCGGCCTCGCGGCGGCTGTCCAGCTCCTCCTGGGAGCAGTAGCAGCGGTAGGCGTGGCCGGCCTCCAGGAGCTTCGCGGCGACGTCCTGGTAGATGTCCATACGCTGCGACTGGCGGTACGGCGCGTGGGGGCCGCCGATCTCGGGGCCCTCGTCCCAGTCGAAGCCGAGCCAGCGCATCGAGTCGAGCAGTTGGTTGTACGACTCCTCGGAGTCGCGGGCCGCATCGGTGTCCTCGATGCGGAAGACCAGGGTGCCGCCGTGGTGCTTAGCGAACGCCCAGTTGAACAGGGCGGTGCGGACCAGGCCCACATGGGGGTTGCCGGTGGGCGACGGACAGAAACGGACGCGTACGGGGGAGCCGGGTGCGCTAGCCACGCTTGACAACCTTGTTGGTGAGAGTGCCGATGCCTTCGATGGTGACGGCGACCTCGTCGCCGACGTGGAGAGGGCCGACCCCAGCCGGGGTGCCCGTGAGGACGACGTCGCCGGGGAGCAGTGTCATGGCCTCGGAGATGTTGACGATCAGATCCTCGATGGGGTGGATCATCTCGCTGGTGCGGCCGAGCTGACGCTGCCGGCCGTTGACGGTGAGCTGGATCGTCAGGTCGTTCGCCGAGGCGATGTCGAGGTCCGTCTCCACCCAGGGGCCGAGCGGGCAGGCGGTGTCGAAGCCCTTGGCCCGTGCCCACTGCTTCTCGCGCTTCTGGACGTCGCGCGCGGTGACGTCGTTGGCGCAGGTGTAGCCGAAGATCACGTCCTTGACGCGTTCGCGCGGGACCTCGCGGCACATCCGTCCGATGACCACGGCCAGCTCGGCCTCGTGGTGCACCTCCTGGGAGAAGGAGGGGTACTGGATGGCGTCGCCGGGGCCGATCACCGAGGTGGCGGGCTTGAAGAAGGCGAAGGGGGTGTCGGGTACCTCGTTGCCCATCTCCCTGGCGTGGTCGGCGTAATTGCGGCCGAAGGCGACCACCTTGTTGGGGAGCACCGGGGGCAGCAGCCTGACCTTGCTCAGCGGGACCTTGGTGCCGGAGAGCTCGAAGTCCGCGAACGGGATGCCCTTGATGATGTCCAGGACGAGTTCGTCCTGCTTCTCACCCTCGACCGCGCCGAAGGCGACGTTCCCGTCGATGGAGAATCTGGCGATGCGCACGGGATGCTTGTCCCCTTGACCGATCGGCTGGAGTCTGACGCTCCAGGCTAGCGCGGTGAAGCCGGAGGGCTTCGCAATAACGAGGGGCGTCCCACCACGGGTGGGACGCCCCTCGTTGTCGCGCGGAGGGCTTTGAGCGTTTTCCGGCCACCGTGCGTATGGACCGGTGTCAGACCGCGGCGCCTGCCGCGACCGGGATCTCCATGAGGACGGTGCGCTTGGGATTGGCAGTCTGGGCCGGGAGTTCGACGGTGTGCTCCTGCTGGAGGGGCGTCTGCAGATCGTCGGCGCCGTCGAGGTGGGCCAGCGTCGTACGCCGCGGGTTGGCGATCTTGTGGAACATCGTCGTCGTCTTCACTGTTTACTCGACCCTTGTCCTGTTTCACGGGCACCCGAGGGGTCTGTGACCCCGGGCGGGCGCGGGTTGTCGGTTCTGCCGTCCCTGTAAAGCGTCAGGCTAAACATGCGATTCCCCGCCGATCGGGCCGGGTGTGCGTGATCTAGGTGTGAGTTTGCTCACTGACGGAGGGACAAACGGACCAATCCGGGCCTGCTCCACGGGAGCCGGAATCGGGCATTGTGCTCCTGAAGCCACCATTCCGCTCCTGATCATGCCGACTGGGACACGCGACCTCCCCGGGCGGTACGCCCTGATCCTCCGGTTATGGACCAGATCACTTTCTACCCTCGGTGACCCTCCACTCACACCGTGTCACGTAACCCACCTGTAAGGCTGTGGGCCTTGTTGGAGATCCTGCACTGTGCTGGAATTCCACGGACCGCCGCAGGTATCGAGCCGGTGCACAGGGGGCGCACAGACGCGCCGAGTGGCGGGTGAGAAGGGGGAACCAGCGCCGGTCACTCACCATCACCACTGGGGCGTATTCAGGGCGCCCCTATGACGCCGACACCGTGCCTCGCCGTTCACGCGGAGGGGTGCCTGGTTCAGAGGTTGCGACGCTAGTGCAGGGACGTTTCAAGAGGGATGGCAGCGCTTCGGCAGAGCCGGAGCCGCAGGGCGGGACTGGCCCCAAGGCCGTCAGCTCCTCGCCCCAGCACGCCCAGAACCAGGGGCCGACCACGCCCGGGAACCACGGCGAACGGGCAGGTGCCACGGCACCGACGGCACCGCCGGCTCCGGCCGCCCCCAAGGCTCCACCCGGCCCCGGGTCACGAATAGCACTGCGCAACTGGCGCATCTCGACCCGTCTGGTGTCGCTGCTCGCCCTGCCGGTGGTCGCGGCCACCTCGCTGGGCGCCCTGCGTATCCAGCAGTCGATGGACGACATCCAGCAGCTCGACAACATGAAGCTGCTGACGGACATGACCCAGCAGGCCACCGAACTGGCCCACGCGCTCCAGGAGGAGCGCGACCAGTCCGCCGGCCCGCTGGCGCACGGCGGCAAGGGCACCGACTTCGCGGTCAAGGGCCAGCGCGAGAAGACCGACCGCGCGATGTCGAACTTCCTCGACAGCTCCGAGGACATCGACGCCGCGAGCAAGGACGGCAACCTCAAGGGCGTCCGCGACAACCTGGTGCAGATCGCCGGCGACCTGGGCGAACTCGCGAAGATCCGCAACACGGCCTTCCAGACGGAGAAGAACTCCACCCAGACCGTCGAGGGCTACCACCGCCTGATCGAGAACCTGATCGACCTCTCGCAGGACATGGCGGAGGCGACCAGCAACCCCGACATGATCCAGCGCACGCGTGCCCTGGCGTCCTTCTCCTCCGCCAAGGAGTACGCGTCGATCCAGCGCGCGGTCCTCGCCGCGGCGCTGCCCACGAGCAACATCACCAAGGGCGACCTCTCCGAGAACGACCGGCTCTACGCCGAGGGCGCCCTGGCCAGCCAGAAGTCCGAGCTCCGCAGCTTCAAGAGCATCTACGGCGAGGCGAACGCCTCCGTGCTGCTGCTGCCGATCGAGGAGGGCAACAGCACGATCAAGGCCACCGACGAGTACGCCGGCCGCGCGCTGGCCTCGGAGTTCGGTCTCGCCTCGGTCGGCGCCCGCTCCTACCGGGACTGGCTGGACGACAGCTCCACCAAGATCCAGCAGATGAAGAACATCGAGCTCTCCCTGCTCGAGGAGATGGAACAGAAGGCCCGTGAGCTGCGCAGCGCCACCGAGCGCGACGCGATCATCTCCGGTGCGCTGATCCTGATCGTGCTCGGCGTGTCCCTGGTCGGCGCCTTCATCGTGGCCCGCTCCATGATCCGCTCGCTGCGCCGGCTGGAGGAGACCGCGACCAAGGTCGCCCAGGAGCGTCTGCCCGACCTGGTCAAGCAGCTCTCCGAGACGGACCCGCAGGACGTCGACACGTCCGTGGAATCCGTCGGTGTGCACTCCCGGGACGAGATCGGCCGCGTGGCCGCGGCCTTCGACGACGTGCACCGCGAGGCGGTCCGCCTCGCCGCCGAGCAGGCCCTGCTGCGAGGGAACGTCAACGCGATGTTCACCAACCTCTCGCGCCGCTCCCAGGGTCTGATCCAGCGCCAGCTGTCGCTGATCTCCGAGCTGGAGTCCCGCGAGGCCGACCCGGATCAGCTGTCCTCGCTGTTCAAGCTGGACCACCTCGCCACGCGTATGCGCCGTAACGGTGAGAACCTCCTCGTCCTCGCGGGTGAGGAGCCCGGCCGCCGGTGGACCCGGCCGGTTCCGCTGGTCGACGTGCTGCGTGCCGCCGCGTCCGAGGTGGAGCAGTACGAGCGCATCGAACTGGCCTCCGTGCCGACCACCGAAGTGGCCGGCCGGGTCGTCAACGACCTCGTGCACCTGCTCGCCGAGCTGCTGGAGAACGCGACCTCGTTCTCCTCGCCGCAGACCAAGGTCAAGGTCACCGGTCACGCGCTGCCCGACGGCCGTGTGCTGATCGAGATCCACGACACCGGTATCGGTCTGTCGCCGGAGGACCTGGCGGCGATCAACGAGCGGCTCGCCTCGCCGCCCACGGTGGACGTCTCCGTCTCCCGCCGCATGGGTCTGTTCGTGGTCGGCCGGCTGTCCCAGCGCCACGGCATCCGTATCCAGCTCCGCCCGTCCGACTCCGGTGGCACCACCGCACTGGTGATGCTGCCCGTCGACGTCGCCCAGGGCGGCAAGAAGCCGCAGGGCAAGCCCGGTCAGCCGGGTACCGGCGGTGGTGGTCCCGCCGCCGCGCAGGCTGCCGCCGGTGCCGCCGCCGCACGGCGTGCCGCGGGTGCCGGCCAGTCCGCCGGCGGTGCGCTCGGCGCCGGCTCTCCCGGTGGCCGGCTCGGTGCCGGCCAGGGTCCGCGTGCCGCGCTGCCCGGGCGGGACGGCGGTGGCCGTCCCGGTGGCCGGGGACCGCAGGGCCCGTCGGGCAACCAGACTCCGTCGCTGTTCGACCAGGGCGCGCCCTCCGGTCCTCCGCAGGGCCGTCCCGCGCCCGCCGGCGCGGGTGCCGGCTACGGGGCGCCCGGTGCCTCGCAGGGGATGCAGACCCCGGGTCCGCAGGGCAAGCAGGACGGCCAGGACGTCTTCGGTGGCGGCCGGGGCCAGGTCCCGCCGCAGCGCGGCAACTCCGAGCGTGGCCGTACCCCGCAGCTCCCGCCGCGCGGTGCCGGTGCGCGCCCCGAACTGCCCGGCGGTGACCAGCAGCAGCGTGTACCCAGCTGGAGCGACGAGAACGCCCAGCCGCCGGTGCCCCGTGCCTCGCTGGACACCCCGCGTGGTCACGAGGAGCCCGATGTCTCCCGTACCGCGCCCATGCCGCGGTTCGACGACCGGCAGGGTCCCGGCGCGACGTCGGAGATCCCCCGGTTCGACGAGCGGCAGAACACCGGCGCACCCGCCTACGGTTCCCCCGCCACGCAGAACACGGGCCAGTACGCCCGGCCCGGTACGAACGACGCCCAGAACACGGGCCAGTACGCCCGGCCGGGTGGGAACAACGGTCAGAACACGGGCCAGTACGCCCAGCCCGGTACGAACGACGCCCAGAACACGGGCCAGTTCGTCCGCGGCGACATCTTCGGGGGCTCGCAGGGCGGGCAGAACCCCTCCACGACAGGCCAGTTCCCCGCTCCGCAGGGATACGACAACGGCTCGACCGGCCAGTACCCGGCACCCCGCCAGGACAACGGCTCCACGGGCCAGTTCGAGCGTCCGCAGATGAACGGCACGCACGGCGCGGGCCTCGGTGCCCCGCGTCCGCCGGTGCCGCCGGTCCCGCCGTCCCCGCCGCAGCAGCGGCCCGACGACGGGCGCGGAGCGTCCGACGCCTGGGCGCTGCCGCCGGCGACCGGCCCCGGCGACGGTCGTACACCGTTGTACGACACGCTCGAGACCAACTGGTTCCACGGCGGCGGTGGCGCACAGGAGCAGGGCAACGGCCAGGCTCCGGCGCCTCAGCAGTCACCCCAGCAGTCCCAGCCCCAGCAGTCCCAGCCCCAGCAGCCGCAGGGCCCCACCGGCCCGCAGCGGTCCGCCTCCGCCGCCTGGCGCAGCTCGCCCAACGACGAGCTGGTCCGGCAAGCGGAACGCGTCCGGCAACCGGCCGCGGGCGGCGTCACCACCTCCGGCCTGCCGCGCCGGGTACCCAAGGCGAACCTCGTCCCGGGTACGGCTCAGCAGCAATCGCACCAGAGCGGTCCTCAGGTCTCGCGCGCCCCCGATGACGTGCGCGGCCGGCTGACCAATCTCCGTCGGGGTATCGCACAGGGTCGTCAGGCCGGGTCCGCCCAGACCGGCAACTTCCCGCACCCCACTCACCAGCAGGAGCGTTAGTTGAGCCCGATGAGCCAGGCGGCACAGAACCTCAACTGGTTGATCACCAATTTCGTGGACAACACCCCCGGTGTGTCCCACACGGTCGTCGTATCCGCCGACGGTCTCCTTCTCGCGCTCTCCGAGGGCTTCCCGCGCGATCGCGCGGACCAGCTCGCGGCCGTCGCTTCGGGACTGACCTCCCTGACGGCCGGCGCCTCCCGGATCTTCGAAGGCGGCAACGTCGCCCAGACGGTCGTCGAGATGGAACGAGGGTTTCTCTTCCTCATGTCCGTCTCCGACGGCTCGTCCCTGGCCGTTCTCGCGCACCCCGACTGCGACATCGGCCTCGTCGGCTACGAGATGGCGCTGCTGGTCGACCGCGCGGGGGCGGTCCTCACCCCGGACCTGCGCGCCGAACTACAGGGAAGTCTGCTCCACTGATCGGCTCGGCACCACCCGTGTTACCAAATCACCGTCCGGCCGCCACATTCCCCCCACCGGCCCCGTCAGACGGCTTGACTGACCGACTTGCTGTCCCGCCCGGAGGATCCATGACCCCGCCCACCGCCTCTCATGATCCGTACGCGGAGCCGTACGAGGACGAGGGCGACCAGCCACTGGTCCGTCCCTATGCGATGACCGGTGGCCGGACCAGGCCGCGTTACCAACTGGCCATCGAGGCTCTGATCAGTACGACGGCCGACCCGGCAGCGCTCATGGGGCTCCTTCCGGAGCACCAGCGCATCTGCCATCTGTGCCGTGAGGTGAAGTCGGTCGCCGAGGTCTCGGCGCTGCTCAACATGCCCCTGGGTGTTGCCCGGATCCTGGTGGCCGACCTGGCGGAGGCGAGCCTCGTCGCCGTGCACCAGCCGGGCGGCGACGAGACGACCGGCGCCCCGGACGTGACACTGCTCGAAAGGGTGCTCAGTGGACTTCGCAAGCTCTAGCGGCGGGGCGGTCTCCGAAAGCCGCGCCACCACCTCGGCCAAGATCGTGGTGGCGGGTGGCTTCGGCGTGGGCAAGACCACGTTCGTCGGGGCCGTTTCGGAGATCAACCCGCTGCGCACGGAGGCCGTCATGACGTCCGCTTCGGCGGGCATCGACGACCTGACCCACACCGGAGGCAAGACCACCACCACGGTGGCCATGGACTTCGGACGTATCACCCTGGACCAGGACCTGATCCTTTACCTGTTCGGTACGCCCGGTCAGGACCGCTTCTGGTTCATGTGGGACGACCTGGTGCGCGGCGCCATCGGCGCCATCGTGCTGTGCGACACCCGCCGGCTGGCGGACTGCTTCCCGGCCGTGGACTACTTCGAGAACTCGGGGCTACCGTTCGTCGTCGCCCTCAACGGCTTCGACGGCGAGCAGCCGTACACACCCGAGGAAGTGCGCGAGGCGCTGCAGATCGGGCCCGACGCCCCGATCATCACGACGGACGCCCGACATCGCTCGGATGCGAAGAGTGCGCTGATCACACTGGTCGAGCACGCCCTTATGGCGCGTCTCAGGTAGAGCCGAGCCAGAAGCGACATACAGCGGTTGTCGTAGATGTACCGGTGCCGGTTGTGTCCTTTGACACGACCGGCCCTGGTGTTCATAACGTTTCGGCAGAGGAATCGGGGGATGCCGACACGCGACGCGGTCGCGCGGTATCACTGCGCGCACGAACGGCTCGTCTTTTGCCGGAGGTCGCTCCGTATGACCGATTTATCTGGGACTTACATCACTCGAATTCCCCGCCTTCCCATGTTTGGAAGAGCGCTGGTCGGCATGCTGGAATGCTTGAACTGCCCATTAGTCAAAGACGTACTCAGTAGTCGATGGCATGCCGGGCTCTGAGACGCAGCGGCACGACGAAGGTGCCGACCGCCGAGAGGTTGTTGGTCGAGTGAGGCGAAGCAAGAACAGTCCCGAGCCGTCGGCCCGGGGCAACTTCACGCCGCCGCCGCGCACAGCGGCGCCCGCCCCCGTACCCGGTCCCGAGCCCACGGCCGCGCCCGCCCAGAGCGGAGGTCGCCTCTCCCCGCGCAACTGGCGGGTGGCGACCAGACTGAACGCGATCCTGCTCATACCCGTGCTGGTCGGCCTGGTCATGGGTGGATTCCAGGTGAAGAGCTCGATCGACACCTGGAACGAGGCCGAGGACGCCGAGAACACCGCGCGTCTGGTGCAGGCCTCCCTCGTCTACGCCAACGCCCTCTACAACGAGCGTGACGTCACCGCGGTGCCGCTGCTCCAGGGCAAGGGGCAGAACGACCCGGACGTCGTCAAGGCACGCGAAGCCACCGACAAGGCGGCCGACGCCTTCGACGAGGCCGCGCAGAGCATGCCGTCCAAGCCCGGTCTCGAGCGCCGCCTGCGGCTGTTCCGCGAGGGCGAGCCGAAGCTGACCGACCTGCGGGCCGCCGCGTACACCTCCAAGCTGAAGGGCGTACAGACCGAGGAGGGCTACGTCGAGGTCGGCCACCCCCTGATGGAGTTCGCCAACGAACTCGGCCTCGGCACCGGCAACATCACCAGCTACGGACGTACGGTCTACGCGATCTCGCTGACCAAGGCGGCGCTGTCGCTGGAGCGTTCCATCGGCATGCACCTGCTGGTCAAGCCGGGCCCGACCGACAGCCAGCTCGCCAGCCAGCGGGTCGCCCTCACCTCGTACGCCTATCTCGAGGGCATCGCCATCGAGGAGTACAAGGGCGGTGGCACCGAGGCCGACGCGGCCAAGCTGGAGGAGACCGCGCAGCGGATCCAGGCCGAGGGCGCAGCCATGGCCAGGGCGGCCGCCGAGCAGGACCCGGACTATGTTCCGCCGCCCGCCAAGCCGGAGACGATGATCTCCGAGGTCGGGCGCCTCTCCACCACGGACCCGGCCGCGCGCGCCGAGCTCGCCGAGAAGGGCATCACCCCCGCCAACTGGTGGGCCGTGAACACCCTCAAGTTCGACGGCTATCAGGAGATCGAGTCGGATCTGGCCGACGCCGCGGTGACCGAGGCCGCCCAGATCGCCGACGACGCCCAGCGCGACGCCTTCATCACCGGTGCGGCCGTCGTCATCGCCCTGCTCACCGCGTTCATCCTGGCCGGCATGGTGGCCCGCCAGATGAGCCGCTCCATGCGCCAGCTCCGCAACGCCGCCTTCGGTATCGCCGAGCAGCGTCTGCCGATGCTGGTCGACCAGCTCTCCCGGACCGACCCCGGCCGGGTCGACACCCAGGTCGCGCCGATCCCGATCTCCTCCACTGACGAGATCGGCGAGGTCGCCCGGGCCTTCGACCAGGTCCACCGCGAGGCCGTCCGGCTCGCCTCCGAGCAGGCCCTGCTGCGGGGCAACATCAACGCGATCTTCACGAACCTGTCGCGCCGCAACCAGTCGCTGATCGAGGGCCAGCTGACCCTGATCACCGACCTGGAGAACAACGAGGCCGACCCGGACCAGCTGGAGAACCTCTTCCGTCTGGACCACCTGGCCACCCGTATGCGCCGCAACGGCGAGAACCTCCTGGTCCTCGCCGGCGAGGAGCCCGGCCGCCGCTGGGACCAGCCGGTGCCGCTGGTCGACGTGCTGCGGGCCGCCTCCTCCGAGGTGGAGCAGTACGAGCGCATCGAGCTGTCCGGCGTTCCGGAGGCCGAGATCCACGGCCGCGCGGTGACCGACCTCGTGCACCTGCTCGCCGAGCTGCTCGAGAACGCCACCACGTTCTCGTCCCCGCAGACCAAGGTCCGCGTCACCGCGACCCGTCTGCCCGACGGCCGCGTGATGATCGAGATCCACGACAAGGGCATCGGCCTCACCGCCGAGGACTTCGCGGACATCAACCACAAGCTGGCCAACCCGCCGACCGTGGACGCCGCGATCTCGCAGCGCATGGGTCTGTTCGTGGTCGGCCGGCTGTCCGACCGGCACGGCGTCCGGGTCCAGCTGCGTCCCTCGGGCGAGCAGGCCGGCACCACCTCGCTGGTCATGCTGCCCGACGCGATCACCCACGGTGGTGGCGGCGAGCAGCAGCAGCAGCCGGACCGCGACGAGTTCACGGTCTCGCAGATCATCCCCGAGCAGCACTTCCAGGGTGAGAACTTCAACCAGCAGCCGCTGCGCACCGCCGCGGAGCTGGGCTTCGACGACAGCCGCTACGCGGAGGTCCCCGACGACATCCGCGATCTGGACCCGGTCGGCCGTTCGCTGCTGCGCGGGGAGCGCCGGGCGGCCCTGGAGTCCCAGACGGGGTCCGAGGAGTCCGAGCCGACCGCCGCGAACGCCCAGGAGGCCCCCGAGGGGGCCGGCTACCCGGACGAGTTCGCCGTCCCGCAGGGCTACGACGACGGCCAGGGTTACCAGGACGACGGCCAGGCTTACGAGGTCAACGGCCAGGGCTACAACGGTCAGGGCTTCGACGGGTTCCAGCAGCAGCAGGGCGCCGGGTACGACCAGCAGGCGTACGACAACGGGCAGCAGACGGCGTACGACGATCAGCAGCAGCAGTCGTACGGCGAGAGTTACTACGCCCAGAACGGCCACCTGCCGCAGAACGACTCCTTCTCGTCGGGCGGTGGATACCAGGACGCCTCCTACGCGGAGCCGGCCCAGGGCGACCACGCGGCGGCGGGTGCCGCCGACGGCTTCCCGGCCTTCACGGACCGGGGTCAGCAGGACGACTGGCCGCAGGACGGCTACCGCAACGGTTACCCTGCCCAGTACCCTGCTCAGGCCCCGGATGCGGAATCAGCGCAGGCCTCTGACGTACGCGAGCAGGACGGCGTAGGCTTCGAGCGTCCGGGACCTGCTGCCTCCGAGGGTCACGACCTGACCAACGCCGGGCTTCCCCGCCGCGGATCCACCGCGAGCGGTGCGAACGGCACGGGTGGTGCACCTCGCGCGACCCCGGAGCCGCCTGCCTCCCGTGCGGAGAGCAACGGCGACAGCGGCTGGCGTTCGGCGAACGACGAGCGCTGGCAGCAGGCATCGTCGCTGCGGAAGCCCAAGGCAGGCGGAGTGACCTCCTCCGGTCTGCCGCGGCGGGTCCCCAAGGCCAACCTGGTCGAGGGAGCCGCCGAAACCACACCTCAGGGAGGCCCACAGGTCTCCCGCGCCCCGGAAGACGTCCGGGGCAGGCTGAGCAACCTGCGTCGCGGTGTCCAACGGGGCCGCAACGCGGGCAGTGAAACGAACGGCCAGGGCCTCGGTCCTGACAGCACCTACAACCAGGAGCGTTAGTGTGAGCCCGATGAGCCAGGCGGCACAGAACCTGAACTGGTTGATCACCAACTTCGTGGACAACACCCCGGGGGTGTCCCACACGGTGGTGGTCTCCGCCGACGGACTCCTTCTGGCAATGTCCGAAGGCTTTCCTCGCGACCGCGCCGACCAGCTCGCGGCTGTCGCCTCCGGTCTGACGTCCCTGACGGCAGGCGCCTCCCGGATCTTCGAGGGCGGCAGCGTGAACCAGACGGTTGTGGAGATGGAGCGGGGATTCCTCTTCCTCATGTCCATTTCCGACGGTTCGTCGCTCGCGGTTCTCGCACATCCTGAGGCGGACATCGGCCTCATTGGGTACGAGATGGCCCTTCTGGTCGACCGTGCCGGTACGGTCCTGACACCGGACCTCCGTGCGGAGCTGCAAGGGAGCCTGCTCAACTGAAGGACGATCGGTGCGGTTCGGCGTCCTGGGGCCGTAAGGTTTCGGGACGCGGCTCCACAGTGATAGGTGCCAGGCACAGTCGGAGGAGGAGACAGTGGCAACACCCCCAGGCGGTTCGTCGTCGGGCAACTGGTCGTACGGTCCCGTACAGGGCCAGAACGACGGTGGCCAGAGCGGGTACGGCTACCCTTCTGCCCCGGACCACCGGCAGCCGTACGCGCCGCAGGGCCCCGGCCCTTCGCCGTACGACCAGCCGCACGCGCCCCGCATCCAGCCCGTGCAGCCGCAGCGCCGCACCCCCGAGCCGGCGCCCGCAGGGGCGTCGAACAACCCCCTGGTGCGCCCGTACGCGATGACGGGCGGCCGCACCAGGCCGCGGTACCAGCTCGCCATCGAGGCACTGGTGCACACCACCGCGCAGCCGCACCAGATGCAGGGCCAGTTGCCCGAGCATCAGCGGATCTGCCACCTCTGCCGGGAAATCAAGTCGGTGGCCGAGATCTCGGCCCTGCTGACCATCCCTCTCGGCGTGGCCAGGATCCTCGTCGCCGACTTGGCGGAGGCGGGACTGGTCGCCATCCATCAGCCCGGCGGCGACGAGAACGCCGGCGGCCAGCCAGACGTGACACTGCTCGAAAGGGTGCTCAGTGGACTTCGCAAGCTCTAGCGGCGGTCCTTCCCGCTCCACCACCTCGGCGAAGATCGTGGTGGCGGGTGGCTTCGGCGTGGGCAAGACCACGTTCGTCGGGGCCGTTTCGGAGATCAACCCGCTGCGCACGGAGGCCGTCATGACGTCTGCTTCGGCAGGCATCGACGACCTCACCCACACCGGGGACAAGACGACCACGACGGTCGCCATGGACTTCGGCCGCATCACCCTGGACCAGGACCTGATCCTGTACCTGTTCGGTACGCCCGGTCAGGACCGCTTCTGGTTCATGTGGGACGACCTGGTGCGCGGCGCCATCGGCGCCATCGTGCTGGTGGACACCCGGCGTCTCGCCGACTGCTTCCCGGCGGTCGACTACTTCGAGAACTCGGGGCTGCCGTTCGTGATCGCCCTCAACGGCTTCGACGGCCAGCAGCCGTACAACCCGGACGAAGTCCGGGAGGCTCTGCAGATCGGTCCGGACACGCCGATCATCACGACGGACGCGCGGCATCGTGCCGACGCGAAGTCGGCGCTGATCACTCTCGTGGAGCATGCGCTGATGGCCCGCCTCCGCTAGCGGCTGCCGCCGGGGCGGGCCGGCCACCCCGCCTTTCGCCGACGCAGCCACCCCGCACGGCGTCCCGCCGCCTGGGGCGGCCCGTACCTGCGGCTTCCCAGGCTGCCTGCGTTCACCTGCCGCCGCCTGCGGGCAGTCGTACCCCCAGGGCGATGGGGGTCCCCCCGCTCGAGCGAGGCCGAGAGTGGGGGAGGGTGGGCGCAGGCGGCACCCCGTGACGCCGGGCTGCGTGACACCCCCCGGCCCCGTGTCTGCCGGGTACTTGTGCAACGCCGGGTGCGGATTGCATGGGGTTGAGCGCGCGGTTCCCCGCGCCCCTGGGGGCGGGACCCGTGTATGCCGGGTGCGGATTGCATGGGGTTGAGCGCGCAGTTCCCCGCGCCCCTGGGGGCGGGACCCGTGTATGCCGGGTGCGGATTGCATGGGGTTGAGCGCGCGGTTCCCCGCGCCCCTGGGGGCGGGACCCGTGTATGCCGGGTGCGGATTGACTGGGGCAGGGCGCGCAGTTCCTCGGGCCCTTGGGGTGGAATGGGCAGGGCCCCTCCCGTGTGGGAGGGGCCCTGTCTGTTGCGTGGCGGAGGTCAGCGCCAGCTGTGCGGCGCGCGGAAGCCCGGCTCTCGTTCCAGGCGGCGCCAGCCGGCCCGCGCCCGGCCCTGGTGAGCGGGAGCCGACGCCGGCGTCGCCGCCCGCGCCAGCAGGATCGCCGTGATCGCGGCGACTTCCTCGGGCTCGGCGTGGCCCTTCTCGACACGGATGTCAGATGTGGTCATGGCTCTCAGTCTCCCTGGGAGAGATGTCCGCCGTGTTACTGCGGCGGGTTGCCGTGCTTACGGGACGGCAGATCGGCGTGCTTGGTCTGCAGCATCGCCAGCGAACGAATCAGCACCTCACGCGTCTCCGCGGGGTCGATCACGTCGTCGACCAGACCGCGCTCGGCCGCGTAGTAGGGGTGCATCAGCTCGGACTTGTACTCCTTGACCATGCGGGCCCGCACGGCGTCGGGGTCCTCGGCCTCGGCGATCTGCCGGCGGAAGATGACGTTGGCCGCGCCCTCGGCGCCCATCACGGCGATCTCGTTGGTCGGCCAGGCGTAGGTGAGGTCCGCCCCGATGGACTGGCTGTCCATCACGATGTAGGCGCCGCCGTACGCCTTGCGCAGGATCAGCGAGATCCGCGGCACGGTGGCGTTGCAGTACGCGTACAGCAGCTTGGCGCCGTGCCGGATGATGCCGCCGTGCTCCTGGTCGACGCCCGGGAGGAAGCCGGGGACGTCCAGGAAGGTGAGGATCGGGATGTTGAAGGCGTCGCACATCTGGACGAAGCGCGCGGCCTTCTCGGACGCCTCGATGTCGAGCACGCCCGCCAGTGACTGCGGCTGGTTGGCGACGATGCCGACGACCTGGCCGTCCATCCGGGCCAGCGCGCAGATGATGTTGCGCGCCCAGCGCTCGTGGACCTCCAGGTACTCGCCGTCGTCGACGATCTCCTCGATGACCTTGGCCATGTCGTAGGGCCGGTTGCCGTCGGCCGGGACCAGGTCCAGCAGGACCTCGCTGCGGCGCTCCGCCTCGTCGGAGCACTCCACGCGCGGCGGGTTCTCCCGGTTGTTCTGCGGGAGCAGCGAGAGGAGGTAGCGCACCTCGTGGATGCACGTCTCCTCGTCGTCGTAGGCGAAGTGGCAGACGCCGGAGGTCTCGGCGTGCACGTCCGCGCCGCCGAGGCCGTTCTGGGTGATCTCCTCGCCGGTGACCGCCTTGACCACGTCCGGGCCGGTGATGAACATCTGCGACGTCTCACGGACCATGAACACGAAGTCGGTGAGGGCGGGGCTGTAGGCCGCGCCGCCCGCGCACGGGCCGAGCATCACGCTGATCTGCGGGATGACGCCGGACGCCTTGGTGTTGCGCTGGAAGATGCCGCCGTACCCGGCGAGGGCCGACACACCCTCCTGGATGCGGGCGCCGGCGCCGTCGTTCAGCGACACCAGCGGCGCGCCGGCCGCGATGGCCATGTCCATGATCTTGTGGATCTTGGTGGCGTGGGCCTCGCCCAGCGCGCCGCCGAAGATCCGGAAGTCATGGGCGTAGACGAAGACCGTGCGGCCCTCCACCGTCCCCCAGCCGGTGATCACACCGTCGGTGTACGGCTTCTTCTCCTCCAGACCGAACCCGGTGGCCCGGTGCCTGCGCAGCTGCTCGACCTCGCGGAAGGACCCCGGGTCCAGCAGCAGTTCGATGCGCTCCCGCGCGGTCAGCTTGCCCTTGGCGTGCTGCGCCCGGGTCGCCTTCTCGCTCGGGCCGGCCAGTGCCTGCGCACGGATCTCGTGCAGTTCGGCCACGCGTCCACGCGCGTCGGCCGGCTCACCTGGCGCCTCATCCAAAACGGTCATGCAGTGACCTTACGAAGCACACCGGGGAATGCGAGCCGTCGACTCCTCACAGTCTCCGGGGCGTTTTCCTGGTACCACTGAACAGAACCGTGGCGACACGCAGGCGTTCCGACTGCTCAGAGGGCGTTCGGCTTGTAGAAGTCACACAAAGACGTCACCTGAGAGCCGCCTCACATTCATGCGTGGCGCATGCCGCCGCGAGGGTGACACGCGGCTTCGGCCCGGGAAGCCGGTGCCCGGGTTTCCCAGGGAGTGCGGGTCCTTCAGCGGCCCGCGCCCCGGGTGGTGCCGGACATTCTCCACCGGTTCACCCGTTCGGGTCGCCCGCTCACGCAGAGCGTAGCGGTACGGCCGGGGCGGCGGAGCAGCGCACTCCCGCGGAGCCGGCGGGAACCCCGACATGCGGGCGCCGCCGGCCGCGCCTGCGGGTCAGCCGAAGCGGTGGAGGAGTCTGCGGTAGAGGTTCGGGGTGAGGGCGCGTACCCGGCCCGGGAGGGTGAGCCAGGCGGGGATGTACGTGTCGTCGCGCGACCGGGAGACCGCGTCCCAGACGGCGGCGGCGACCCGGCCGGGCGAGGTGGGCCGTGGGTGGGCGCGATGGTACGGCCTGCCTCGGCGGGCGAAGAAGCCCGTCTCGACCGGACCGGGCACGATCAGGCTCACGCCCACACCCGTACCGCGCAGTTCCTGCCGGAGCGCCTCCGCGAACGCGGCGAGTCCCGCCTTGGCGGCGGAGTACACCGCCTCTTCCCGCACTCCCACGCTGCCGGCCACCGAGCCGACGAGCACCACGCGGCCCCGGCCTGCCGCCACCATGGCGGGCAGCACCTCCCGTACGAGGTGCAGTGTCGCGTTGAGATCCAGGAAGAGCACCCGGTCGATGTCGGTGTGCGGCATGGTCAGGAACGGGCCCGCCCAGCCGATGCCCGCCCCGGCGACCAGCACGTCGATCCGGCCGGCCTCCCGCAGCGCGGCCTCCGCCAGCAGCTTCGCCCCGTCCGGGGCGGCGAGGTCGGCAGGCAGCAGGACCGCCGAGGTTCCGGACGCCGTCTCCTCCAGCCGGCGCCGGTCCCGTCCACTGAGCAGCAGGTGCCAGCCCCCGGCGGCGAAGCGCCGCGCGGTGGCCGCGCCGATGCCCGAGGAGGCGCCGGTGACGAGGGCGACCCGCCGGTCCGTGCGCGGCGGTCCGTGCCGGCGTGCCCCCGTGCGGGCGGCGGCGCGGGCGGCACCGCGTTCCGGGTCCGCCGGGGGGTCGTAGGTGGGGCCGGAGCCGGTGGTGGTCACGAGTCGGTCTCCCCTGCGCTGTCGCTGCGGTCCTCGTCATCCAGGACACCCCGGGCCCGTCGTACCCCGCCAGCGCTGGAGCCCGTCCGTCCGCCCCCGCGACGCCCGCCGGACGCGGAACCCTTCCCGGTCGGCGCGCGGAGCACCGGTCCGCCGGGGCCCGGTACGCCGCGCCTCAGGACCACTCCTGCGTGCCAGGGATGCGGCCATGCGGGCGTACGGGGCGTACGGGGCGCGGTCCGCCGGGTTACGAAGGGGGCGGCATCCTTCCGTGTCCGGTTCGTCCGGCCCCCGTGACGAGGTCCCTCATGCGTCTGCTGCTCGTCCATCCCAGCGCCCTGATGTACTCCGAGATCTTCCTCCGGCTCGAGCCCCTCGGCCTGGAGCGGGTGGCGGGCGCCGCCCGGGAGGCGGGTCACGAGGTCCGGGTCGTCGACCTGCAGGTGCTCGGTGTGCGGCAGTTGCGCGACGAGGTGCGGTCCTTCCGGCCGGAGGCGCTCGGCATCTCACTGAACTATCTGGCGAACATCCCCGAGGCGATCGCGCTGGCCAAGAGGGTGAAGCAGGAGGTGCCGGGCTGCTTCGTGTTCCTCGGCGGGCACAGCGTCTCCTTCGTCGCGGAGGAGGTCATCGAGCAGGCGGCGGGCGCGGTCGACGCGGTGATCCGCGGCGAGGGGGAACCGGCCGTCGCGCCGCTGCTGGAGGCGGTGCGCGACGGCGGTGTGCAGGGTGTGCCGGGTGTCGTCACGGCCGCCGGACGCGGCCCCGCGCCGCTGATGCTGCACAGCATCGACGAACCGCTGCCGGCCCGGGATCTGATGCGCAACCGACGCCGCTACTTCATCGGCGAGCTCGATCCGTGCGCCTCGATCGAGTTCACCCGCGGCTGCCCCTGGGACTGCTCGTTCTGCTCGGCGTGGACCTTCTACGGCCGCAGCTACCGCAAGGCGTCACCCGAGGCGGCGGCGGAGGACCTGGCGAGGATCCGGGAGCCCAACGTGTTCATCGTGGACGACGTGGCGTTCATCCGGCCGGAGCACGGGAACGCCATCGCCGCCGAGGTGGAGCGGCGCGGCATCCGCAAGCAGTACTACCTGGAGACCCGCTCCGACGTCCTGCTGCGTCATCCCGAGGTGTTCGAGCGGTGGGCGCGGCTGGGGCTGCGCTACATGTTCCTCGGCATGGAGGCGATCGACGCCGAGGGGCTCGACCTGTACCGCAAGCGGGTCAGCCCCGACGAGAACATGAAGGCCCTGGAGACGGCCCGCCGACTCGGCATCAGGGTCGCGATCAATCTGATCGTGGACCCGGCCTGGGACGAGGAGCGCTTCCGCGTGGTGCGGGAGTTCGCGCTGGCCGTGCCGGAGATCGTGCACTTCACCGTGATGACGCCGTACCCGGGTACGGAGATCTGGCACACCGAGTCGCGCCGGCTCACCACCAGGGACTACCGCCTCTTCGACATCCAGCACGCGGTGGTGCCCACGAAGCTGCCGCTGGCGCGGTTCTACGAGGAGCTGGTGCGCACCCAGGCGGTGATCAACCGCAAGCACCTGGGGATGCGCACGGCGTTCGGCGCGGCGCGGGTGCTCGCCCGCAATCTGGCGCACGGGCAGACGAACTTCGCCCGCATGCTGTGGAAGTTCAACCAGGTGTACAACCCGCGCCGGCAGCTCGCCGACCACGCGCGGCCGGTGCGCCACGAGCTGCCGCTGCCGCAGCCTCTGGACGTCGGCGACCGGCGCGCGCTGTACATCCACACGCGGGACACCGGCCGGGGCGCGCCCGCCGGATCCCAACCGCCGAGGACGTAGCCGGCCCCGCTCCGAGGCCGTGTGCGGCCGGTGCCGCGGGGAACCCGGAGCGGGCCGCGCCGGGTGCGGCCCGGGTCGTCCCGGCGCTTCGGACGACCGGGTTTCCGGGCGATCAGGGACATGATCGCGCCACCCCTCCCCAAAGATGTTGAACTTTGAAGGGAATGGGTCTACGGTAGGCCTTGTTCAGTTAGTTGAACATTAAACCTGATCCCCCCAGGAGGAACACCATGGGCATCTTCGGCCGCAAGAACGACGAAACCGCCACCGCGACCACCGCCGGCGCGGTGAGCCCGGACCTGGCCGCGCTGACCGGCGAGTACACCATCGACCCGGCGCACACCACGATCGGCTTCGTCGCCCGCCACGCGATGGTCACCAACGTCAAGGGCGGCTTCCAGGACTTCACCGGCACGCTGCAGCTCGACGGATCGGACCCGTCCAAGTCCACGGCGACCATCGACGTGGTGATGGACAGCATCGAGACGGGCAATGCCGACCGTGACGGTCACCTGAAGAGCTCGGACTTCTTCAAGACGGACGAGTTCCCGACGATGACCTTCCGCACCACCAAGGCGGAGGCCCTCGGCGGCGACGACTACCGCATCACCGGTGACCTGACCATCCTGGGCACCACCAAGCCGCTCACCATCGACCTCGAGTTCAACGGCGCCGCGACCGACCCGTTCGGCAACCAGCGCGTCGGCTTCGAGGGCAAGTCGGAGATCCTGCGTTCGGAGTGGGGTCTGACCTGGAACGCGGCGCTGGAGACGGGCGGCGTGCTGGTCTCCGACAAGATCAAGCTGAACTTCGACATCTCGGCGATCCGCAAGGCCGACGCCTGATCCGCCCCCCGGGGCGCTGCCCCCGGACCCCCGCTCCTCAAACGCCGGAGGGGCTGTTTCAGCCCCTCCGGCGTTTGAGGAGCGGGGTCCGGGGCGGAGCCCCAGGGTCGGGACGGGAACGCGGGTCTCAGAAGCCGCCGCCGAAATCGCCGCCGCCGCCGAAGTCTCCCCCGCCGAATCCGCCACCGAAGTCTCCGGGGTCGAAGTCCGCCCCTGAGACATCGCCGCCCCCGTAGCCTCCGAAGTCGCCGTACCCCGCGCCGTAGTCGGCCGCGTAGCCGGGGCCGGCCATCATGCCGCCGAGCATGGTGCCGACCAGCAGACCGGGCAGCAGCCCTCCGCCGAAGTAGCCGCCGGCCCAGGGACCGTAGGCGGGGCCCGCCTCCCAGTACGGGCGGCGGCCGTGATCGGTGTCGACCTCACGGACCGCGGGGTCCTCGCCGTCGGCCAGGCGGGCCCGGTCGGCCGCGCACACCGGGACCTCGCGTTCGGCTCCGCCCGGGGGTGTCCAGGTGGCGTCGGCGACCGAGGGGCCGTGCCGCGGATCGAAGAAGCACGGCGGGCGGCGTTCCGGCAGCGGGCGCTTGTCGCGGCGGGCGTCGAGGACCGCCAGGGCGAAGCGGCCGTCCTCCACGGCCTGGGTGACGGCCCGCACGTCCTCCGGCTTCCGGGCGGCGGCCATGTACGACTTGGACTGCTCGTAGGCGTCCAGCGCGTGCTCGTAGTCCGCGCGCATCGCATCGTCCGCGCCCGGTTCGCCGGGGTGGAAGTCGAGGCGGTCGAGTTCCTCGCCGAACGCGGTGATGTCCTCGTCGACCACCACCCGCAGCTTCTCCAGCGCGGCCCGCTGCTCCTCCTCGTGGCGGCGCCGGTTGCGGCGGGTCACGGCGTACACGCCCGCGCCGCCGGCCGCCAGCACCGCGCCGGCGGTGATCAGCCCGCCGACGGGGACATCACCGCCGGACCCGTCGGTCCAGGAACCCGGAGCGCCACCGCCGGTGTTGCGCAGGGCGCTGTCGACGAAGTCGTTCAGCTGGGCCTTGGCATCCCCGGCGCCCTGCACGGACGTGACCAGATTCCGCACACCCTGCGGGCTCAGCACACTGCTGTCGGCGCGGGCGTCGAACTGGTCGCCGAGCCGGATGCCGTACAGGCCGGTGACGCCGGTCTCGGTGCGCAGGTTCCGGAAGAGGTTGTCCGTCGGATAGTCCGAGGGGAGGACGGCGACGAAGACGGGTTTGTCCGCGTCCTCGATCTTGGCGGCGAGCGCCTCGGCGTCGGACTCCGCGAGGATGTCCCGTGCCTCGGGATCGACGTAGACGGGACTCTCGCGGAGTTTCTCGGCGATCACCGAGATGTCCGTGGCCGCCTGCGCCCCAGGCGCACCGGCCATCAGGACCGCCAGAGCGGCGGCCACCGGCACGATCAGCAGGCGTACGAAAGTACGCGTCCACGCGACCTTCATATCTTCGAAGCTACCCGAATCGGGGCGGAAACGGGCATCCGGACCGGCAGAGGTTTCCGGTGGCCCCTCTGCCGGAACCGGATGAAGCGGTGGCCGGGCTTGTGGCTGGTGCCGCGGCAGGCAACGTTTACCCAAGGAGCGGCATCCGGTGCGTGCTCCCGGCGTGCAGGCCGGAAGTTCCACGTACTGGACGTACTCGGGCTTTCGGCCGGTGCGGCGAGTGGGGTCCCCCCTCCGGGGGAACGTGCCGGGCGTCGCGACCGGGCGAACGTTGCCCGCCGCGGCGCTAGGCCGCCGGTTCCACGCCCGCCCGCAGCAGCCCGTAGGTGTACGCGTCCTCCAGCGCCTGCCAGGACGCGGCGATGACGTTCTCCGCGACGCCCACCGTCGACCACTCCCCCGCCCCGTCCGAGGTGGAGATCAGGACCCTGGTGGTCGACTGTGTGCCGTGCTTGCCTTCGAGGATGCGGACCTTGTAGTCGACCAGCTCCAGCTTCGCCAGCTGGGGGTAGATCTTCTCCAGGGCGACCCGCAGGGAGCGGTCCAGGGCGTTGACCGGGCCGTTGCCCTCCGCGGTGGCGACGATGCGCTCGCTCTTGGCCCACAGCTTCACGGTGGCCTCGTTGGCGTGGCTGCCGTCGGGCCGGTCCTCGACGATCGCGCGCCAGGACTCGACCTCGAAGTACTTCAGCGGCCGGCCCTCGGCCTCCGCGCGGAGCAGCAGTTCGAAGGAGGCGTCGGCGGCCTCGTACGTGTAGCCGTTGAGTTCGCGCTCCTTGACCCGCTCCACGACCCGGCCGACCAGTTCGCGGTCGCCGCCGAGGTCGATGCCGAGTTCCTTGCCCTTGAGCTCGATGGAGGCGCGGCCTGCCATGTCGGAGACCAGCATGCGCATGGTGTTGCCGACCTGCTCGGGGTCGATGTGCTGGTACAGGTCGGGGTCGACCTTGATCGCGGAGGCGTGCAGGCCCGCCTTGTGCGCGAAGGCGGAGACGCCGACGTACGGCTGGTGGGTGGAGGGGGTGAGGTTGACGACCTCGGCGATGGCGTGCGAGATCCGGGTCATCTCACGCAGCCGGCCGTCCGGGAGGACCTTCTTGCCGTACTTCAGCTCCAGGGCCGCCACGACGGGGAACAGGTTGGCGTTCCCGACCCGCTCGCCGTAGCCGTTGGCGGTGCACTGGACGTGGGTGGCACCGGCGTCGACGGCGGCGAGGGTGTTGGCGACGGCGCAGCCGGTGTCGTCCTGGGCGTGGATGCCGAGCCGGGCACCGGTGTCGGCCAGCACGGTGGCGACCACGGCCTGGATCTGCGCGGGGAGCATGCCGCCGTTGGTGTCGCACAGGACGACGACGTCGGCACCGGCCTCGGAGGCGGCGCGGACGACCGACTTCGCGTACTCGGGGTTGGCGCGGTAGCCGT
The DNA here is from genome assembly GCF_044540255.1 of Streptomyces sp. NPDC086080. Classification (NCBI taxonomy): domain Bacteria; kingdom Bacillati; phylum Actinomycetota; class Actinomycetes; order Kitasatosporales; family Streptomycetaceae; genus Streptomyces; species Streptomyces sp. NPDC086080. The sequence continues at coordinate 160,742 of NZ_JBITRU010000006.1, read as the reverse complement.
CGAAGAAGTGCTCGCAGTCGACGAAGACCCGGCGGCCCTGCCCCTTGAGGAAGGACACCGTGTCCCGGACCATCGCCAGGTTCTCGTCGAGGGTGGTGCGCAGCGCGAGCTCGACATGACGGTCGTGGGACTTCGCGACCAGCGTGATCACCTGCGCGCCGGAGTCGAGCAGCGCCCTGACCTGCGGGTCCTGCTCCGCGGTGGTGCCTGCGCGGCGGGTGGCGCCGAAGGCGACCAGCGTCGCGTGCCGGAACTCGATCTCCTGCTGGGCACGGGCGAAGAACTCGGTGTCCCGGGGGTTCGCGCCGGGCCAGCCCCCCTCGATGAAACCGACGCCGAACTCGTCCAGGTGCCGTGCGATGGCCAGCTTGTCGGCGACGGTGAGGTTGATGCCCTCACGCTGGGCGCCGTCGCGCAGGGTGGTGTCGAAGACGTGGAACGAGTCGTCGGGCTCGCTGGTTGCGGTCATGGTCTGAAGGCTCCTGAATTGATCTCGGTCTACCGGAATGACCGGTTCCACCGTTCTCCCATGGTCCCTCACGCTCGTCCCCCGGCTGCGGTTGGGCCAGGAAACAGAAAAACCTCTCGCGGGTGCGAGAGGTCTGCGCGCGGGTCGAGGACGACGGTGTCCGCCCGTACGGTGTCGTACGTGCGGTCACTGCGGACCGGCGCGCCTGCTGCCAATAATCGTGGCGAACGAGAGCACGGAGGCAGTCTGGCACAACCGCCCCCGCGCTCACGATCCGTCTCAGGATGCGGGCGGCCCCGAGGACTTCGAGCCGTCCGGGACCGGGCGGGGGGCCGGGGCGGGAACCGGAATGCCCGCTTCTCGGCCCGCCGAGCAGGGTGGTGGGTGGGGAGGACAGGCACGGGGGCCGAGGGGGGAGTCCCGCCCCCGGTGCCCGCCCGGCCCCGGAGCCCGCGCCTACGCCAGGGTGTGCATCCAGCCGTGCCGGTCCTCGGCGGTTCCGCGCTGGATGTCGAGCAGCGCCTGCCGCAGGCGGAGCGTGACCTCGCCGGGCTCGCCCCCGCTCTGCTGCCACTGGGCGCCGTCCCTCTTCACGGTGCCGACCGGGGTGATCACGGCCGCCGTGCCGCAGGCGAAGACCTCGGTGAGGCTGCCGTTCGCCGTGTCGCGCTGCCACTGCTCTGCGGAGACCCGCTCCTCGACCGCCTCGTAACCGAGGTCGCGGGCGACGGTCAGCAGGGAGTCCCGGGTGACGCCCTCCAGAATGGAGCCGGTGAGGGTGGGGGTGACGATCTTGTCACCGTAGACGAAGTACAGGTTCATGCCACCCAGTTCCTCGACCCACTTGTGTTCCACGGCGTCGAGGTAGCAGACCTGGTCGCATCCCTTCGCTGCGGCCTCGGCCTGGGCCAGCAGGGAGGCCGCGTAGTTGCCACCGGTCTTGGCGTCGCCCATGCCGCCGGGGACGGCGCGGACACGGTCCTCGGAGACCCAGATGGAGACCGGCTTCACCCCGCCCGGGAAGTAGGCACCGGCCGGGGAGGCGATGACCAGGAACAGGTACTCGTTGGCGGGCTTCACGCCCAGCCCGACCTCGGTCGCGATCATGAACGGGCGCAGATACAGGGACTCCTCGCCGCCGTGCGCCGGCACCCACGCCTTGTCCTGTTCGACCAGGGCGTCGCACGCCTCGATGAAGGTCTCGACCGGCAGCTCGGGCATGGCGAGACGGCGCGCGGACCGCTGGAAGCGCTCGGCGTTCTTCTCCGGGCGGAAGGTGGCAACGGATCCGTCGGGCCGGCGGTAGGCCTTCAGGCCCTCGAAGATCTCCTGCGCGTAGTGCAGCACCGTGGTCGCGGGGTCGAGGGAGATCGGCGCGTACGGGACGAGCCGGCCGTCGTGCCAGCCGCGGCCCTCGGTCCACTTGATCGTCACCATGTGATCGGTGAAGTGGCGGCCGAACCCGGGGCTGGCCAGGATCGCCTCGCGCTCCGCGTCGGAGAGCGGGTGGGCCGAGGGCTTGAGCTCGATCGTGGGCGTCGTCATGAGTAGGTGTCCTTCACCGGTTGTAGTGACGGGCCGCGCACACGCCCGTCCGGCCGGTGGCCAGTGCTTGGACGTCCGAGCATTCCCTCATTCCGCGGCTCCGCGTTCGATTATCGCCCGGAGGCGTCGGCGGAAGAAACGGGGTGAATGCGGCCCGGTGGTCGATGGTGACACCCGGCGGGGACAGGGGGAAGCCGCCGGGTGCGGTTGCGACCCGGCGGCTTCGAATGGTGTCGAGAGGGGCGCCGGGTCAGCCGGCTACTCGTGCGGCGAGTGCGTCGCCGATCTCCGAGGTGCTGCGGGCGGGCAGACCGCCGCGCTCCGCGAGGTCGGCGGAGACGGCGTCCTCGATACGGGCGGCCTCGGCGTGGTGACCGAGGTGGCGCAGGAGCAGTGCGACGGAAAGGACCGTGGCACTCGGGTCGGCCTTGCCCTGGCCGGCGATGTCCGGGGCCGAGCCGTGCACCGGCTCGAACATGGACGGGAACACGCCGGCGGGGTTGATGTTCCCGCTCGCGGCAACGCCGATACCGCCGGAGACGGCCGCGGCGAGGTCGGTGATGATGTCGCCGAAGAGGTTGTCGGTGACGATGACGTCGAAGCGGGCCGGGTCGGTGACGAGGTAGATCGTCGCGGCGTCGACGTGGATGTAGTCGGTGGTGACCTCGGGGAACTCCTCGGCCACCTTGTTGAAGACGTTCGTCCACAGATGGCCGGCGAAGGTCAGCACGTTGTTCTTGTGGACCAGCGTGAGCTTCTTGCGGGGGCGGGCCTGGGCGCGGGCGAAGGCGTCACGGACCACGCGCTCGACACCGAAGGCCGTGTTGACGGAGACCTCGGTGGCGACCTCGTGCTCGGTACCCTTGCGGATGGTGCCGCCGTTGCCCGTGTACGGACCCTCGGTGCCCTCACGGACCACGACGAAGTCGATCTCGGGCTGCCCGGCGAGCGGGGTGGCCACACCGGGCAGGAGCTTGCTCGGCCGCAGGTTGACATGGTGGTCGAAGGCGAACCGGAGCTTGAGCAGGAAGCCGCGCTCCAGGACACCGGAGGGGACCGACGGGTCACCGATGGCGCCGAGCAGGATCGCGTCGTGCCGCTTCAGTTCGTCGAGGTCGGCGTCGGTGAGCGTCTCACCGGTGGCGTGGTAGCGCTTGGCGCCGAAGTCGTAGTTCTTGGTCTCCAGCTTCACATCCTGCGGAAGGACGGCGGAGAGGACCTTCAGGCCTTCGGCCACGACTTCCTGGCCGATGCCGTCACCGGGGATCACTGCGAGATTGATGCTGCGAGACATGCGGGCACCCTACTCCTCGTCCCACGGGATGACATACGGCGTCCGGCATGCGGACGCCATCGGCGTGTCAGTGGCCGGTCGAGCCGCCGTTGTCCCGGCGGTCGAGGGCGCGCTGGAGGGCGGCCGCGGCGTTCTTGCGGTCGGATTCGCTCGTACGGGAGGTGTGGCGGACGCGGCGGCGAATGGTCGTCTCGGCCATGGCGCATCGACTCCTTCGGCATACACGGAGTACGGAAAGGGGATTACGACGGACGCCGGGGCGGGGAGCGACGGGCCGCAGGGGTTGCCTGCACCGGGCCCGGCTCACGACCGCTTTCGCTCGATCGAGCGGGTCGTTCGGCTCCTACAAAAGTAGGGGAGCCGGGCGCACCTGTCTGCACAATTACTCGGACTTCCTACTATCTGAGACGGTGGACCGGGTCACACCGCTCCCACCTGCGAACATGCCGGACGGGCCAGGTCGGGGGGGGAGACCTGGCCCGTCCGGGGTCGGGTGGGCGTCAGCCCATGTGCGGGTACGTGTAGTCGGTCGGCGCGACCAGCGTCTCCTTGATGGCGCGGGTCAGCGTCCAGCGCATCAGGTTCTGCGGGGCGCCGGCCTTGTCGTTGGTGCCGGAGGCACGGCCGCCGCCGAAGGGCTGCTGGCCGACGACGGCGCCGGTCGACTTGTCGTTGATGTAGAAGTTGCCGGCCGCGTAGCGCAGCTTCTCCATCGTGTACGCCGCCGCCGCGCGGTCGCCCGCGATGACCGAGCCGGTGAGGGCGTACTCGGACACCGACTCCATCTGGGTCAGCATCTCCTCGTACGTGTCGTCCTCGTAGACGTGGACGGCGAGGAACGGGCCGAAGTACTCGGTGCGGAACACCTCGTTCTCCGGGTCGGAGCACTCGACGACCGTCGGGCGCACGAAGTAGCCGACCGAGTCGTCGTAGGAGCCGCCCGCCACGATCGTGCAGGTCGGGTCCTGCTTGGCACGGTCGATCGCGGCCTTGTTCTTGGCGAAGGCCCGCTCGTCGATGACGGCGCCCATGAAGTTCGACAGGTCGGTGACGTCACCCATGGTGAGGTGGTCGACCTCGGCGGCGAACTCCTCCTTGAAGCCGCCGTTCCAGATGGACGCCGGGATGTACGCACGGGAGGTGGCGCTGCACTTCTGGCCCTGGTACTCGAAGGCACCCCGGGTCAGGGCGGTCTTGAGCACGGCGCGGTCGGCGCTCGGGTGGGCGACCAGGAAGTCCTTGCCGCCGGTCTCGCCGACCAGACGCGGGTAGGTGCGGTACTTCTCGATGTTGTTGCCGACCGTCTTCCACAGGTGCCGGAACGTCTTGGTCGAGCCGGTGAAGTGGATGCCGGCCAGGTCCCGGTGGACCAGCGCGACCTCGGAGACCTCGATGCCGTCACCGGTGACCAGGTTGATGACGCCCTTGGGCAGACCGGCCTCCTCCAGCAACTCCATGAGGAGCACGGCGGCGTGGGTCTGCGTCGGGGACGGCTTCCAGACCACCACGTTGCCCATCAGGGCCGGGGCGGTGGGCAGGTTGGCCGCGATCGCGCTGAAGTTGAAGGGCGTGATCGCGTAGACGAACCCCTCCAGCGGGCGGTGGTCCATACGGTTCCACACGCCCGGCGAGTTGGCCGGAGGCTGCTCGGCCAGGATGCCCCGGGCGTAGTGGACGTTGAAGCGCCAGAAGTCGATCAGCTCGCAGGGGCTGTCGATCTCGGCCTGCTGGGCCGTCTTGGACTGGCCCAGCATGGTCGAGGCGGCGATGGTCTCGCGCCACGGGCCGGACAGCAGTTCGGCGGCGCGCAGGATGATCGCCGCGCGGTCGTCGAAGGACATCGCGCGCCAGGCGGGCGCGGCGGCCAGGGCCGCGTCGACGGCGTCCTGCGCGTCCTGCCGGGTGGCGTTGGCGTAGGTACCCAAGCGGGCCTTGTGGTTGTGCGGCTGCACGACGTCGAAACGCTCGCCGCCGCCCATCCGCTTCTCGCCGCCGATGGTGCAGGGGAGGTCGATCGGGTTGTCGGCCAGTTCCTTGAGCTTGGCCTCCAGCCGGGCGCGCTCGGGCGTCCCGGGGGCGTAGCCGTGCACCGGCTCGTTGACGGGGGTGGGGACCTGGGTCACAGCGTCCATGGGTGGCGTAACTCCTTGTCGTGAGCGGTGTGGTGTCAGCCCTTGGTGATCATGCTTCGCGCGAAGAAGCGCGGGTTCGCCGGCTTCTCCGCCGGCCGCGGCATACCGTGCTTTCCCGGGGGACAACCCCCGGACCCCCGGCCGGAACCAAGACCGCGGCACAGCCACGTCCGCTCAGCCACGGCTGATCACGCTCCGCACGAAGAAGCGCAGGTTCGCCGGCTTCTCCGCAAGACGCCGCATGAAGTAGCCGTACCAGTCGGTGCCGTAGGCCGTGTACACCCGCATGCGGTGGCCCTCGGCGGCCAGTCGCAGGTGTTCCTCGCCGCGGATGCCGTAGAGCATCTGGAACTCGTACTCGTCGAGCTTGCGCCCGGCGGTGCGGGCCAGCTCCTGGGCGATGGAGATCAGACGCGGGTCGTGGGACCCGATCATCGGATATCCGTCGCCTTCCATCAGCGTCCGCAGGATCCGCACGTACGCCTTGTCGATCTCGTGCCTCTGCTGGTGTGCGACCTCTGCGGGCTCCTTGTAGGCGCCCTTCACCAACCGTACGCGGCTGCCTGCCGCGGCGAGGCGGCGCGCGTCCTCCTCGGTGCGGAAGAGGTAGGCCTGGATGACACAGCCCGTCTGCGGGGCGTCCTTCCGCAGTTCCTCGTGGATGGCGAACATCGAGTCGAGGGTGGTGTGGTCCTCGGCGTCCAGCGTGACCGTGGTGCCGATCCCGGCGGCGGCCTCGACGACCGGGCGGACGTTGGCGAGCGCCAGCTCGTGACCGCCGGGGAGCGCCTGCCCGAACATCGACAGCTTCACCGACATCTCGGCACGGCTGCCCAGCTCCAGCGGTCCGATCCGGTCGATCAGCTCCAGATACGCGTCCCGCGCCGCGGCGGCCTGCTCGGGGGTGGTGATGTCCTCACCCACGACGTCCATGGTCAGTTCCAGGCCGTTGCCGGTGAGCTCCTCGATGATCGGCAGGATCTCCTCGACGGTCTCACCGGGGATGAACCGGTCCACGACCTGCTTGGTGACCGGTGCCGCCGAGATCAGGCGTCGCATCCGATCGCTGCGCGACGCGGCGAGAATCACGGGACCCAGCACGGGGCACCTCCACAAGCTGCACGAGGCCGTCACCCGACCTTTCGGGAACGGAACGGAGAACCACCGTGAAACCTAAGGATGACCCCGATCGTGGGCCATCGACAGCTGTCACGCATCCGTGCGGCAGATCTCAGACAGATGTATGAAGGGCTCGGGTGGTGCGGCAGAATGCCCGGGGTGACGTCGGAACACAGGGATGACTACCAGGAGCTGGTGGACGAGATCTCGGAGCTGCTCGGCGCTCCGGCGACCCTGGAGAACCGCGATTTCGAGCTGATCGCCTTCGGGGCGTACGACAGCGAGGGCGATCTCGATCCGTCCGCGCTGGACCCGGTACGCACCCGGTCGATCCTGACCCGCCGTTCCACGGCCGCGGTCCGCTCCTGGTTCGAAGGCTTCGGCATCACGCGCGCGACCGGCCCGGTCCGTATCCCGCGCACCCCCGAGGCAGGCGTGCACCGGGGGCGTGTCTGCCTGCCGGTACGCCATCGGGGTGTCGTCCTCGGTTACGTCTGGCTGCTCGACGACGACCCGGGCCCCTCGGACCAGCAGCTGGACGCGGCCATGCGGGTGACCCTGCGGATCGGGGCGCTGCTGGCGGACGAGGCGCAGCACGGCGCCGACCTCACCCGCGAACTGCGGGCGGTGCTCACCGCACAGCGGGGCTGGCAGCGGGAGATGGCCCTTGCCGAGCTGCGCTCCGCCCTCGGCAACCGGGCCGACGGTCCGCACACCGTGGTCTGTGTCGCCCCCTGGCCCTCCGTCGACCCCGACGACGCCCCGTCGGTCCGTACGGTGCCGGGGGCCACCGCGTTGTGCACCCTGCCGTGGGACAGGGCCTCCCACGCCCCTGACGGAGCGGGAGAGGCCCTGTCCCTGGCCCTGCTGCTGCGGCTGCGCTCGACGGACGTACCGGCCCCCGCGACGACCGCGGCCTCGCGGCTGCTGGAACGGGTGCGGGACAGCGGTCCGGGCGGCCGGGGCGGTGGTTCCGCGGTGGCCGCCGGGATCGCCGCTCCCCGGGCGGGCCTCGCCGAGCTGGGCACGGCGTGGGAGGAGGCAGCGGCCTCGGCGCGGGCGGCGCTGGCCGAGCCCCGGCTGGGACCGGTCGCCTCATGGGCGTCGATCGGCCCCTTCCGGCTGCTGACGGCGCTGCCCCCGGGTTCCGCCCGTGACCCCGCCGTGAGCCCGCTGCTCTCCCCCACGCACACCGAGCTGGCCCGCACCGCCGAGATCTACCTGGACTGTGCGGGCCAGGCCGGCCGTACGGCGGCCGAGCTGGGCATTCACCGCCAGACGCTCTACTACCGCCTGTCGCGGATCGAGAAGCTCACGGGCCTCGACCTGGACGACGGCGAGAACCGCCTGCTGCTGCACATGGCGCTCAAGGCGGCGCGGCTCTGACCGGTCTGCCGTCCGGGCGCCCGCTCAGGTGCGGTAGGCGTAGTAAGCGGCGTTCGGGTACGAGGCGATGATGCTCGACACCGACCGGCGGTTGGTGTTGGTGGAGTGGTACGTCAGGTACGGCACGCCCTGCTGGCTGCGGTACGTGACGATCATCGTGTGGTCCTTGGACCCGTCCTTGTCGAAGTCCACCTGGAGCACGTCCCCGACGTCCATCTGGTACACGTTGGCGAGGCTGGTGACACGCTCGGAGTTCAGCCCGAACCAGGACCACTCGTTGACCCCGATGAACGAGTGCGACTGGATGCTGGCGTTGCCGAACCACCTGGTGTAGTCGTACACATAGCCGGGCACGTGCTTCCAGCCGCCCGCCTTCAGCGACTGGCTGACGAAGTTGGTGCAGTCACCGCCGGCGCCCTGCCCGTCGAAGCTCGGGTAGTCCGGGTTGTAGTCGCGCCAGTGCTTCTCCGCGTAGGCGGCCATCGCCTTGTAGTCGTACTCGCCGCCCGTGAGGTTCTTCGGAGCGGCCGGAGCGGGCCGGGTGGTGGCCGCCCGCGGGGACGACGGCGTGGTGGTGGCCGCGGCCTTGGTGGAAGCGGACGCCGTGGGCGTGGGCGTGGGTGTGGCGATGGGCGCGGGGTCGACCGCGGGCGGGTCCGGCTGGTTGACCGCGAGCTGGTCGTCGCCGGCCTCGCGGACGCCGGTCAGACGCCAGTTGCCGCGCCGGTCGGCCTCGAAGGTCAGCTCGTGGTCCGCCTGGAACCCGGTCGTCCTCGGCTCGTCGCCGCGGACCTTCTTGTACGTCAGCGTCGTGGTCTCGGTGACCGCGACAACGGCCTTGCGGCCGGTGACACGGGCCTTGTTCAGCGTGACGGTGGTGTTGGCCGCGCTGTACTTCTCGCCGTGCTTCGCGAGCCGGTCCCTGCGGTCACCGAGCCGGTTCAGGGCCTTGTCCTCGACGCGGGCCGTCCCGGAGGACAGCGCGACCTTGCCGGAGAAGCCGTCGGTCAGCGACTTCTTTCCCTTGCCGGGCCTGTCCACCAGCGCGTTGGTGCGGTCGGTGAAGACCGCGTCGGCCAGCTGCTGGAACGTTGCCTTCGTCCGGGCGTCCACCGTGGGCTCGGTCGTGGTGGAGGCGCCCGCACTCCAGTTGGGAAGCAGCGCCGCTCCCGCGATGGCCGAAGCGGCGGCCGCCGTGAGTATGGTCGCGCGGCGCCGCGTACGGCTCAGCCTTCTTGACTTCACTGAAGCTCCCCTCTTTCCCGGCGGATTGTTGCCGAGTGAGCGGAGTCTCGCATGCCGCATGTGACTGATGTGAAGGGGGTGTCGCCTTTACCCGCACGGTAGTTACCGGACCGTCACCACTTCGCCCGCACGGGCCCGCCGCCGGTCACTTCACGACCGTGGACCAGTTCGGGGACTGCGCCGGATCCAGGGTACGCAGCCGCTGCAGCGTGGCCGGCTTCTGGACGTCCATCCAGTCCGCGAGCTCCCTGAACGACACGCACTTGACGTCCTTCTTCGGGCACACGGTCTTGATGACCTCCTCGACGGCCTTCATGTAGATGCCGCCGTTCCACTCCTCGAAGTGGTTGCCGACGAACAGCGGTGCCCGGCTGCCGTAGTAGACGCGGTTGAAGCCGCCCATATAGGTGTCAAAGGTCTCCTGCTGCCACCGCGGGTACTGGGCCGGGTCGCCCTCGGTCTCCCCTTCGGACTGGTTGTAGAGGAAGTTGAAGTCCATGGACAGCCCCTGGTACTTGCCGCCCTCGTACGGCAGCATCTGGAGCGGAAAGTCCCAGACGCCGTTCTTCTTCGTCGGCCAGATCTGGAAGTCACCGGCGGAGCTGGCGTCGTAGCGCCAGCCGTATTCCTTGGCCACCTTCAGCAGGTTGGCCTGGCCCTCCAGGCAGGGGGCACGGCCGCCGACGACCTCCTTCTCGATGTCGAAGGGCAGCGGATCGATGTCGGTGAAGCCGGTGTTGGTCTTCCACTTCTTCACGAACCCGTAGAACTGGTCGATCTCGCTCTTCCACTCCTCCGTGCTCCAGTCACCGCCGCCCTTGCTGCCGCAGAAGTGGCCGTTGAAGTGGGTGCCTATCTCGTGGCCGTCCTTCCAGGCGCCCGAGAGCTGTTCCAGGGTGGTACGGATGTGTTCGTCGGTGGGGAGGCTGATCGCCGCGCTGCCGGTGGGGTGCTGCGGCGGGTCGTACAGGTCCTTCTGGCTCTTGGGCAGGAGATAGATGCCCGTGAGGAAGAAGGTCATGTGGGCGTCGTACTGCTCGGCCGTCTCCCGGAAGTGGGCGAAGAGCCCGTCGTCGCCCTGGAGCGCGCCGTCCCAGGAGAAGACCACGAACTGGGGCGGCTTCTGCCCGGGCTTGAGCGGCTCCGCCTTGAGCTGGTTCTCCTGGGGCCCGGTGTACGAGGTCGAGCCGTCACCGATCACTTCGGTCCTGCCGTCCCACTCCGGCTCCCCGGTCGCCCGCGGGGCCGACCGCTTCGGTGAACCGTCCTTGGCGGACGCGGTGGGGGCGGTGCGGTCGTCACGGGCGAGGAGCAGGTAGCCGACGACGAGGGAGGCGACGACGAGGGCCGCCGTCAGGCCGAGGAGGTTTCGGCGGGCGACTGGAGGGCGGGGTGCTCGGGCCTTGCGGCGGCGGCCCGACGGCTGCTTCATCTGCGGCTCGACTTCTGTGGGGGGAGGGCGGGGGGGCAGGTGCGGGGGCCGGTGCGGTGCGGTTCCGGACGCACCGGCGACCCGGCCCCGCGGTCAGTGGGCACTGGACCAGATGCCGTACGGGACGCTGTCGGCGGGTGTGCCGCCCAGGCCCTTGATCGGCAGGGGTTCGAGGCTCTCCTTCAGATCGATGCGGTAGACGACGACAGCGGTGGTCACCTTCTTCACGCTGCCGACGTACCAGGCCGCGGTGTCCTTCTCGGTCGTTCCCGCCTTGCCGGCGGCCCCCTCCGGAGCGTCCGGGTGGGCGGTGCGGGACGCGTCGGTCAGGGCGGACTGGACCGCGCGGGCCGTGTCCTCGCTCACCGCGCGACGGGCGGCGGGACGGGGGAGGGCCACCTTGTGGCCGTTGTGGGTGATCTTCCGTACCGAGTAGGGCTCGGTGTGCACCCCGTCGGCGACGAAGGTGGCGTAACCGCTGGCCATGCGAATGGCGCTGGGGGTGGAGCTGCCGGTGGCCAGGGTGGGCACCTGGGCGCCGATGCTGGAGGAGAGCAGCCCCGCGGCCTCGGCGGTGGCGCGGACCTTGTCCAGCCCGGTGTCCATGCCCAGTTGCATGAAGGGGGTGTTGACGGACAGGGCCAGCGCCCGGTGCAGGGAGATCTGGCCGTAGGACTTGCCGCCGTCGTTGCGGGCGGCGACCTTGCGGCCGCTGCGGTCCCAGTAGGGGCCCTCGGGCGTGGTGACGGGAACCCCGTCGTCGCCGTTGTAGAGGGTCTCGCCGGTCACCGGCGTGCGCTCGCCGTCACGGGTCTTGCGCACCCCGTGCTCCAGGCCGGCGGCATACACGAACGGCTGGAACGCCGAACCCGCGGGCACGGTGGTCGCGTTGGACTCGTTGTAGCCCTGCTTGCGGTGGTCGGGACCGCCGTGAACGGCCAGGATCCTGCCGTCGGCGGAGACGGAGGCGGCACCGTAGTGGGCGTCTCCCGCGACCTTCGGATGATCCTTCCGGCCCTGCTCACGGGCCTTGGTGACGGCCTTGGTGAGGCTTTCCTCGCGACCCTTCTCGAACGTCGTGTAGATCTGGTAGCCACCGAGGTCGAAGTCCCGCTCGGAGATCTTCGCGTTCTTCTTGACGTACTGGGCGGCGAGTTGCACCAGATAGTCGCTCTGCTCACCCGTGTCGTACAGCGGGTTGCTCTCCAGCGGTTCGGGGAACTCCCGGTACTCGGCGCGTTCCCGCGGCGACAGCTTGCCGATCGACACCATCCGGTCGAGGATCCACGACCAGCGCTCCACCGCCCGCTCGCGATTGGCCGCGCTGAGCGTGGGGTCGTACAGGCCGGCGCCCTTGAGGAGGCAGGAGAGGAAGGCGGCCTCGCTGACGTCGAGGTCCTGGACCTCCTTGCCGTAGTAGGCCTGTGCGGCGCGCTGGATGCCGTAGGTGCCCCGGCCGTACCAGCTGGTGTTGAGGTAGCCCTCCAGGATCTTGTCCTTGCTCATCTCGTTGTCGAGCTTGAGCGCGATCATCGCCTCGTCGAACTTGCGGCCGATCGTGCGGTCCTGGCTGAGGTAGACGTTCTTGACGTACTGCTGGGTGATGGTGGAGCCGCCCTCCGTGTCACCCTGGCCCAGAGTGCGGAACACGGCGCGCGTGATGCCCTTCATGGAGATGCCCGGGTCGCTGTAGAACGTGTCGTTCTCGGCGGCGAGTACGGCCCAGCGGACGTCCTCGGGGATCTCCTCCAGCGGCATCGCCTGCCGCTGCACCCAGCCGGTACGGGCCAGCGGGGTGCCGTCGGCCCAGAAGTACACGTTGTCCTGCTGGGTGGCATAGGTGTTGAGGTCGTCCGGGATGTCGGTGGTGGCGTAGGCGACCACCAGGAACATGGTGCTCAGGCCGAAGGAGGCGAGGAGGCCCCCGAGCGTCTGCCGCCACGAGGGGATCCAGCGGCGCCACCCCGTGCGCCCCGGCCGGGGGTAGTGCGGGCGCAGCCGGCGCACGTAGGGACCGAGCAGGGCGGCGACGGGACCGAGGACGGGCTCGAGCCGGTCACGCAGCAGCGAGGTGGGGCGGGAAGCGGGTCGACGGGCGGCCCGGCGGGAGGACCTGGCATCGGGCGCGACCCGCTCGGGTATGCCGCCCTCGGGTATGCCGCCCTCGGGCACGCGCAGTTGCATGGTCTCATCGGCAGCGGCATCGACAGCGGCGGCAGCGGCCGTAGCCGCCCGCACCTGCTCGACCCCGAGTTGCATGGTGGCGTCGGGCGCGGGGGGCAGCGTCTCGCTGTCCCCCTCGTCCCCGTCCCCCTGACCGACCCGGGTCATGCCCGTGCCTCCCTCCGCACTTCGTGCGGCCGCCTGGGCGACCGCACGAATATACGAGAGTCGCGGTCCGCGACCGAGTCACCGGCCACCGATCCGCACTCCCCCACCTCACCAACAACACAACACACACACTATTAACCCTCTGACCATATAAGTTCGACGGGCCTCACAGGGGTGGTTGTCGGGGAGGCCCTCATCACCAGACGGGCCGGGGTGAGGACACCGTGCCACGGGCCATGGGTTACGGGCTATGGCCATCGGCTGTGAGCTACGGCTACGGCTACGGCTACGGCTACGGCTACGGCTACGGCTACGAAGGATCCGGCCCCGCCGCGGCTGGGGTCGTGACCGCGGCGGAGTCGATCAGCCGGCGGAGCCCTTCGGTGAGCTGCTCGGCCTCGGGGGCCCGCTCGGGATCGAAGGCCCACTGCGCCATGAGCCCCATCAGCAACGTCGTATAGAGACTGCCGAGCGTGTCCACGTCCCGCTCCGGCACGTCCTCCTCGCGGCCGCCCATGAGCAGCGCGACCAGACCGCGGGCTCCGTCCCGCTGGGCGCGGGAGAGATGGTCGCGCACCTCGGGCACCTGATCGCCCATGACCACGACCTCCAGGCTGAGCCGCCACACCGAGCCCGGGTCCCGCATGGTGCCGATGATGTTCGACCACACCGAGGCGAAGCGCTCCAGCGAGCCGTCCGCACCCCGCACATCACCGTCGAAGACCTCGGACAAGCCCTCCACCAGTTCCAGGTAGGCCTGCGCCAGCAGAGCGTCCTTGGACCCGTAGTGATAACCGATGGACGCCAGGTTGGTCCCCGACTCCTTGACGATGTCCCGCGCCGTGGTGCGCACGAACCCCTTGGCGAGCAGGCAGCGCTTGGCGCCCTCGAGCAGATCCTCACGGTGTCCCATGGCGTCAGCCTACCCACCTGCCCATACAGGCGTCTTACACGTGCGTTCTATACAACCGTATAAGACATGCGTACAGTCGCCGGTATGACAACGACCCCTCCCCGCGCGGGCCGACGGGAATGGACCGCGCTCGCCGTCCTGATGCTTCCGCTGCTGCTGGTCTCGATGGACGTCTCCGTCCTCTACTTCGCCATCCCCGACATCAGCGCGGACCTGGAACCGAGCGGTACACAGCTGCTGTGGATCTTCGACATCTACGCCTTCGCCGTGGCCGGTCTGCTGATGACCATGGGCTCGGTGGGCGACCGCGTCGGGCGCCGCAGGCTGCTGCTGATCGGAGCCGCCGCCTTCGGCGCGGCCTCCCTGGTGGCGGCCTACGCCCGCAGCCCCGAAGCCCTGATCGGGGCCCGCGCCGTACTCGGCATCGGCGGCGCGACCCTGATGCCCTCCACCCTGGCGCTGGTCCGCACGCTCTTCACGGACGCCGCGCAGCGGGCGGCGGCAATCGCCGTCTGGTCCGGTGTGCTGACGGCGGGCGTGGCGCTCGGCTCCGTACTGAGCGGGCTGCTGGTGGAGTTCTTCTGGTGGGGGTCGGTCTTCCTGGTGAACCTGCCGGCGATGGTGCTGCTGCTGACCCTCGGTCCCCTCCTCCTGCCGGAGTCCAGGGATCCCGAACCCGGGCGCTTCGACTGGCCGAGCGTTCCCCTGTCGATGGCCGCCGTACTTCCGGTCGTCTACGGACTCAAGGAGATCCCGTCCGAGGGCTGGAACGTGCGGTACGTCGTGTCGGTCACCGTCGGTCTGCTCTTCGCGGCCCTATTCGTGCACCGGCAGCGGACCACCGGCTCCCCGATGATCTCCCCGGCCCTGTTCCGGGCACGCGGCTTCTCCCCCGCCGTAGGCCTCAACCTGGTCACCATGTTCGGAATGATGGGCTCCGCGTTCTTCACCACGCAGTACATCCAGTCCGTGCTCGGCAAGAGTGCCCTGGAGGCGGCCCTGTGGGCGCTGCTGCCGTCGGTACCCATCGGCTTCGCGGCACCGTTCGCGGCCCGTCTGGTGCGAGAAGGGGTCCATCGCGCCCATGTGGTGACGGCCGGCTTCATCGCCGCCGCGTGCGGCTGGGCGCTGCTCTGGTTCGCGGACACGGACGCGCTGATCCTGGTCCTGATCGCCTGCGGCGTGCTGGCCTCGGGCGTCACCATGGTGATGTCCCAGATCATGGATCTCGCGCTGGGTGCCGCCCCGGTGGAGCGGGCGGGCTCGGCGTCCTCCCTGATGGAGACCGGCGCCGAGTTCGGCGGGGCGCTGGGCATGGCGGTCCTCGGCTCCATCGGCACCGCCGTGTACCGCGGCGAGATGCCGGGCTCCGCCCCGGCAGCGGCCCACGAGACGCTGGGCGGCGCGCTGGCCGTCGCGGGGCAGCTGCCCGGACGGACGGGAGCGGCCCTGGCAACGGCGGCGCGGGAGGCGTTCACCCACGGGATGCGGGGGGCAGCGGTCGCGGGCGCGCTGGTGTTCGCCGGAGCCGCGGTGCTGGCGTGGGTGACGCTGCGCCGGGTGCGGGTGCGGGAGGAACCGTGCGCGGAAAGCGCCGGCCGGGCTGACCAGGTCAGCCCGGCCGGCGAGGACGGGCCCGTTCAGGGCGAACGGGGGTGTGAGGGCGGGGCGCCCGGTGTCGTCAGACCAGGTTGATCGACCGAGCGGAGTTCGCGCCGATCTCCGCCGACAGTTCGGCCAGCACCCCGGTGGACACGGTGTCGTCGACCGTCAGTACGGCGAGCGCCTCGCCGCCGACCGTCGCGCGGGCCACCTGCATGCCGGCGATGTTGATACCAGCCTCGCCGAGGACGCGGCCCACGGTGCCGACGACACCCGGACGGTCCTCGTAGCGCAGGACGACCATGTGGTCGGCGAGCGCCAGGTCCACGTCGTACTCACCGACGGCCACGATCTTCTGCACATGCTTGGGGCCGGCCAGCGTGCCGGAGACCGAGATCTCCTCGCCGCCGGAGAGGGTGCCCCGCACGGTGACGACGTTGCGGTGGTCGGCCGACTCCGAGCTGGTGGTCAGGCGGACCTCGACGCCGCGCTCCTGGGCGAAGAGCGGGGCGTTGACGTAGGACACGGTCTCGTCGACGACGTCCTCGAAGACACCCTTGAGCGCGGAGAGCTCCAGCACCTTCACGTCGTGCTGGGTGATCTCGCCGTACACCTCGACGTCGAGGCGGACCGCGACCTCACCGGCGAGCGCGGTGAAGATCCGGCCGAGGCGCTCGGCGAGCGGCAGGCCCGGCTTGACGTCCTCGGCGATGACCCCGCCCTGCACGTTCACCGCGTCGGGGACCAGCTCACCGGCGAGCGCGAGGCGCACCGAGCGGGCGACGGCGATACCGGCCTTCTCCTGGGCCTCGTCGGTGGAGGCGCCGAGGTGCGGGGTGCAGACGACCTGGTCGAACTCGAACAGCGGGGAGTCGGTGCACGGCTCCTTGGCGTACACGTCGAGGCCGGCGCCGGCGACGCGGCCCTCCTTGAGCGCCGAGTACAGCGCCTCCTCGTCGACGATGCCGCCGCGCGCGGCGTTGATGATGCGCACGCTCGGCTTGACCTTGCGCAGCGCCTCGTCGCCGATCAGACCGAGGGTCTCGGGGGTCTTGGGCAGGTGGACGGTGATGAAGTCGGAGACCTCGAGCAGCTCGTCCAGGGACAGCACCTTGACGCCCATCTGCGCGGCACGGGCGGGCTGTACGTAGGGGTCGAAGGCGACGACCTTCATGCCGAAGGCGGACATGCGCTGTGCCACGAGGGCACCGATCCGGCCCAGACCGACCACACCGAGGGTCTTCTCGGCGAGCTCGACGCCCGTGTACTTGCTGCGCTTCCACTCGCCGTTCTTCAGCGCCGCGTTGGCCTGCGGGATGTTGCGCGCGGTGGCGACGATCAGACCACAGGCGAGTTCGGCGGCGGTCACGATGTTCGAGGTGGGGGCGTTGACGACCATCACGCCGGCCTTGGTGGCGGCGGAGACGTCCACGTTGTCGAGGCCGACGCCGGCGCGGGCGACGACCTTGAGCTTGTTCGCGGCGGCGATCGCCTCGGCGTCGACCTTGGTGGCCGAGCGGACCAGGATCGCGTCCACGTCGGCGATGGCCGGAAGCAGCTCCGCGCGGTCCGCGCCGTTGCAGTGGCGGATCTCGAAGTCCGGCCCGAGCGCGTCCACGGTGGCGGGCGACAGCTCTTCAGCGATGAGTACGACGGGTTTCGAGCTCACGTGAGTCCTCACAAGTCCAATGCGGACGGCCGTCCCGACGGCCGCAGGCGGTGAAGAAGTGCTAGCCGCGTGGAAGACGCACGACGCTGTGGGCCTGACGCGTTTGTTGTTCAACAGTCTAGTGGCGCGTGGCGGGTCGTCTTGCGCCTCTGCGGAATGATCACCGATTCGGCCCCTCCGGCGGGTGAGGAGCCGGGTGTGGGCGAGTGCTCCGCGACGGCGCCGGGCGGACACGGCACCGTCGCGGGGCACATCCGCTCACGCCTCCTCGTCGACCCAGCTCATCAGCTTGCGCAGCTCCTTGCCGGTGGTCTCCAGCAGGTGCTCGGAGTCCTGCTTCTTGTACTCGTTGTACTTCTTCAGACCGCCGTGGTACTCGTCCATCCAGTTCCGGGCGAACGTGCCGTCCTGGATCTCGGCGAGGACCTTCTTCATCTCGGCCTTGGTGGCGTCGGTGATGATCCGCGGGCCGGTGACGTAGTCGCCCCACTCGGCGGTCTCGGAGATCGACCAGCGCATCTTCTCCAGGCCGCCCTCGTACATGAGGTCCACGATCAGCTTCAGCTCGTGCAGGCACTCGAAGTAGGCGATCTCCGGCTGGTAGCCGGCCTCGGTCAGGGTCTCGAAGCCCGCCTTGACCAGCGCCGCGGTGCCACCGCAGAGGACGGCCTGCTCACCGAACAGGTCGGTCTCGGTCTCCTCGGTGAAGGTGGTCTTGATGACGCCCGCGCGGGTGCCGCCGATGCCCTTGGCGTACGACAGGGCCAGCGCGAAGGCGTTGCCCGTGGCGTCCTGCTCGACGGCCGCGATGCAGGGGACGCCGCGGCCCTCCTCGTACTGGCGGCGCACCAGGTGGCCCGGGCCCTTCGGGGCGACCATGCAGACGTCCACGCCGGCCGGGGGCTTGATGAAGCCGTAGCGGATGTTCAGGCCGTGGCCGAAGAACAGGGCGTCGCCGTCCTTCAGGTTGTCCTTGATGTGCTCCTCGTAGACCTGGGCCTGGATCGGGTCCGGAACGAGGATCATGATGACGTCGGCCTCGGCGGCCGCCTCGGACGGGCTCACCACGCGCAGGCCCTGCTCCTCGGCCTTGGCCTTGGACTTCGAGCCCTCGTGCAGACCGACGCGCACATCGACGCCGGAGTCACGCAGCGACAGGGCGTGGGCGTGGCCCTGGCTGCCGTAACCGATGACCGCGACCTTGCGGCCCTGGATGATGGACAGGTCGGCGTCGGCGTCGTAGAACAGCTCGGCCACTTTGGGTTCTCTCCTTGAGTGCAGGTGTTGCGTCCCACCGTATGACGGCGGGGGGAGGTGAAGTTTCGGAGTCTCGGAATACGGGCGGCCGGTGTCGCGTCCGGTCACCCGTTTCCCCGACTTACGCCGACCGGTCCAGGGCGCGCAGCGACCGGTCCGTGATCGAGCGGGCACCGCGTCCGATCGCGATCGTGCCGGACTGGACCAGCTCCTTGATGCCGAACGGCTCCAGCATCTTGAGCATCGCGGACAGCTTGTCGCTGCTGCCGGTGGCCTCGATGGTCACGGCCTCCGGGGAGACGTCCACGGTCTTGGCGCGGAACAGCTGGACGATCTCGACGATCTGGGAGCGCGTCTCGTTGTCGGCGCGCACCTTCACCAGAACGAGTTCACGCTGGACGGCGTGCCCGGGTTCGAGCTCGACGATCTTCAGCACGTTGACGAGCTTGTTGAGCTGCTTGGTCACCTGCTCCAGCGGGAACTCGTCGACGCTGACCACGATGGTGATGCGGGAGATGTCGGGGTGCTCGGTGACACCGACGGCGAGGGAGTCGATGTTGAAGCCGCGGCGGGAGAACAGGGCGGCGATCCGGGCCAGGATGCCGGGGGTGTTCTCCACCAGGACGGAGAGCGTGTGCTTGGACATGATCTGCTTCCTTTACGGCTCTCAGTCGTCTTCGTTGTCGCCGAAGTCGGGGCGGACGTCCCGGGCGGCCATGATCTCGTCGTTGGAGGTGCCGGCGGCGACCATCGGCCACACCATCGCGTCCTCGTGGACGATGAAGTCCACGACGACCGGGCGGTCGTTGATGGAGTTCGCCTCCTCGATGACCTTGTCGAGGTCGGCGGGGTCCTCGCAGCGGATCGCGTGGCAGCCCATGGCCTCGGACAGTTTCACGAAGTCGGGGACCCGGGTGCCCGCGCTCTTCTCCGCGGCGCCCGCGCCGGGGCCGGAGTGCAGCACCGTGTTGGAGTACCGCTGGTTGTAGAACAGGGTCTGCCACTGGCGGACCATCCCGAGGGCGCCGTTGTTGATGATGGCGACCTTGATCGGGATGTTGTTCAGGGCGCAGGTGGTGAGCTCCTGGTTGGTCATCTGGAAGCAGCCGTCGCCGTCGATCGCCCAGACGGCGCGGTCGGGCACGCCGGCCTTGGCGCCCATGGCGGCCGGAACCGCGTAGCCCATGGTCCCGGCGCCGCCGGAGTTCAGCCAGGTGGCGGGCTTGTCGTACCGGATGAAGTGCGCGGCCCACATCTGGTGCTGGCCGACACCGGCCGCGAAGACCGTGCCCTCGGGCGCCAGCTGCCCGATGCGCTCGATGACCTGCTGCGGGGAGAGCGAGCCGTCCTCGGGCTGGTCGTAGCCGAGCGGGTAGGTCTCGCGCCAGCGGTTCAGGTCCTTCCACCAGGCGGTGTAGTCGCCGCGGTTGCCCTCGGCGTGCTCCTTCTGGACGGCCTGGACGATGTCGGCGAGGACCTCGCGGGCGTCACCGACGATCGGCACGTCGGCGGCGCGGTTCTTGCCGATCTCCGCCGGGTCGATGTCGGCGTGGACGATCTTGGCGTACGGGGCGAAGCTGTCCAGCTTGCCGGTGACGCGGTCGTCGAAGCGGGCTCCGAGGGCGACGATCAGGTCGGCCTTCTGCAGCGCGGTGACGGCGGTGACCGCACCGTGCATGCCCGGCATTCCCACGTGCAGCTCGTGGCTGTCGGGAAATGCGCCGAGTCCCATCAGGGTGGTGGTGACGGGAGCTCCGGTGAGTTCCGCGAGGACCTTCAGCTCGGCGGTGGCGCCGGCCTTGATGACTCCGCCGCCGACGTAGAGCACCGGCCGCTTCGCGGCGGTGATCAGCTTGGCGGCCTCCCGGATCTGCTTGGCGTGCGGCTTGGTGACGGGCCGGTAGCCGGGCAGGTCCATGGTGGGCGGCCAGGAGAAGGTGGTCTTCGCCTGGAGGGCGTCCTTGGCGATGTCCACCAGCACCGGGCCGGGGCGGCCGGTGGAGGCGATGTGGAACGCCTGCGCGATCACCCGCGGGATGTCCTCGGCCTTGGTGACCAGGAAGTTGTGCTTGGTGATCGGCATGGTGATGCCGACGATGTCCGCCTCCTGGAAGGCGTCCGTGCCGATCGCCTTGGAGGCGACCTGGCCGGTGATCGCGACCACCGGCACGGAGTCCATGTGCGCGTCGGCGATCGGGGTGACCAGGTTGGTGGCGCCGGGTCCTGAGGTCGCCATGCAGACGCCCACCCTGCCGGTGGCCTGCGCGTAACCGGTGGCCGCGTGGCCGGCGCCCTGCTCGTGCCGGACCAGGACGTGCCGGACCCGGGTGGAGTCCATCAGCGGGTCGTAGGCGGGAAGGATCGCACCGCCGGGAATGCCGAATACCGTGTCGGCGCCGACCTCCTCGAGAGAGCGAATGAGGGACTGTGCGCCCGTGACGTGCTCGACGGGTGCGGACTGTCCTCCGGATCGGGGCCGGGGCTGCGGGTGATGGGCCCCGGTGGCCTGCTCGGTCATCGGCTTCTCTTCTCGATGCTGAGGGTTTTTGCGAAGTTCGTGCGGGTGACGCGTGCTGCTCGGCAGGTGCCTGTGCAACAAAAAACCCCTCGTGCCGAAAGGCAAGCGAGGGGAAGCGCGCCGGGTGGGTGGTCGCTGAGCGATCAGGGCTCAGCGTCAGCCGACGCGCTGTCCAAGTACGAGAATTCGGGTGCGCATGGAAACGACCCTCCACCCGGCGCGCACCCACTGTCAAGTGGGTGGGACGGGAGTCTCATGATGTGAGCGGAGTGCCGTACCACCTTGGAGTACGGCGGTCGCTCCCGCGGAGTACACGCCCGGCCCGCCGCCGACGAACATGGGCTCGGCCGGTTCGCGCGGCACCGGACAGTACCCGGCGGCCAGCGCCCTGCGCAGCCGGTACTCGTCCAGCGGTCCGTAGAAGGCCGTGCCCTGACCGTGCGTACAGCCCATCGCGCGCAGGGCCGTGGCCTGCTCGGGCGAATCCACTCCCATGGCCACGGAGTGCATCCCGAGGTCGGAGGCGATCCGCAGCAGTCCTCCGGTGATCTTGTGCAGCCGCACGGACTCCACCACCCCGTCGACCAGGCTGCGGTCGAGCTTGAGTACGTCCACGGGGAGCCGTCTGAGCGCGGTGATCGCCGCGAGTCCGCCGCCGAAGCCGTCGAGCGCGATCCTGACACCGAGCCGCTTGAGGACGGTCAGCCGGCGCTCCAGCTCGTCGAGCGGGACCCGGGGGTCGGTATCGGCCAGCTCGACGACCAGGGAGCCGGACGGCAGCCCGTGCCGGGTGAGCAGGGCCTCGATCGAGCCCAGCGGCAGCGACCGGTCCAGCAGCCGGTGGGCGCTCAGCCGGACCGCCACGGGTACCGGCAGACCGGTCGCGTGCCGTTCGGCGGCCTGCTCGACGGCCTCCTCCAGCACCCACCGGCCCAGCTCGGCGGTCTTCTCGCTGTCCTCGGCAACCCGCAGGAACTCCGCGGGCGTGAAGAGCACGCCCTGGGACGAGCGCCAGCGCGCCTGGGCGCAGACCGAGGTGATCCGGCCGTCCGCCAGACACACCACCGGCTGGTGCAGCAGGGCGAACTCACCGTGGTGCAGTGCCGCGCGCAGCCGCGTGGCCAGCTCCGCCTTGCGGACGACGTCCTGCTGCATGTGCGGCCTGTACAGCTCCACCCGGCCCTTGCCGGCCGCCTTCGCCCGGTACATCGCAAGGTCCGCGTTGCGCAGCAGCTCGCCCGCGCCGACGCCGGGCTCGGCGAAGGCGACGCCGATGGAGGCGTTGACCCGGACATCGTTGCCGTCGATGACGTAGGGCTGGGAGAGGGCCGCTCTGAGGCGGTCGGCGAGCTCCAGCATATGACGCTCCCGCGCGTCCCGGTCCCGGACGCCGTCCCCGGCGATCAGGGCCGCGAACTCGTCACCGCCCAGCCGGGCGGCGGTGTCGCCCTTGCGCACCGCGTCGTGGAGTCTGCGGGCGGCCTGGACGAGCAGTTCGTCCCCGGCCTGGTGCCCGATGGTGTCGTTGACGCCCTTGAAGCCGTCGAGGTCGATGAAGAGCACGGCCGTGCCCCTGAGGGCGGCCCCGCGGTCCGAGGCCCGGCGGCCGGACAGCGCCTGCTGGACGCGCCGGGTGAACAGGGCGCGGTTGGGAAGGTCGGTGAGCGGGTCGTGCTCCGCGTTGTGCTGGAGCTGCGCCTGGAGCCGCACGCGCTCGGTCACGTCACGGCTGTTGAAGATGAGGCCACCGTGGTGCCGGTTGACGGTCGATTCGACGTTCAGCCAGCCACCGTCGCCGGAGCGGAAGCGGCACTCGATGCGCGTCGTGGGTTCCTCGGCCGGGCTGGCGGCGAGGAACCGGCGCACCTCGTGCACGACACAGCCGAGGTCCTCCGGGTGGATGAGACCGGCCAGTTCCGTACCGACCAGATCCTCCGCGGGACTGCCGTACACCCCGGCGGCGGCCGGCGAGACGTAGCGGAGGATGCCGCTGGGCGCGGCGATCATGATGACATCGCTGGAGCCCTGCACCAGGGAGCGGAAGTGGTTCTCCTTCTGCGCCAGTTCCTGGGTGAGGGTGATGTTGTCGAGCAGCATGATGCCCTGGCGCACGACGAGCGCGAGCACCACGGTGCCCCCGGTGATCAGCACGACACGGTCCACGCTGCGGCCGTTGAGGACGTTGTAGAGGATCCCCAGGGTGCACACGGCGGCGGCGAGGTACGGCGTGAGGGCGGCGAGGGAACCGGCGATGGGCCGGGAGAGCGGATACCGGCCCTGCTCGCCACCGGGCGCGGGCGGATGAGGGTGGTCCGGCCCGCCACGCCGCCCCGGCAGGTGCTCGCGGACCACACGCGTGTGCCCCTCCCGCTCGGGCGGGCCTCCGCGCGGCGCGGTCCAGGGGGCGTACGCCAGGAGCAGGGAGCCGGCGAACCAGCCCGCGTCGAGCAGTTGCCCGGAGCGGTAACCGGCGTGCAGCAGTGGTGAGGTGAACAGGGCGTCGCACATCACGGTCAGCGCGAGGGCGCCGATCGCGGTGTTGACCGCGGACCGGTTCACCGCCGAACGCCGGAAGTGCAGCGCGAGCACCATGCTGACCAGGGCGATGTCGAGCAGCGGGTACGCCAGTGACAGCGCGGTGTGCGCGACCGAGGGGCCCTCGGCCTGGGCGGCCTGGGCGAGGGCGAGGCTCCACGCGAGGGTGAGCAGGGAGCCGCCGATCAGCCAGGCGTCCAGGGCGAGACAGCCCCAGCCGGCCTTGGTCACGGGCCGTTTGGCGAGTACCAGCAGTCCCACAATCGCGGGAGGCGCGAAGCACAGGAAGAACAGATCGGCGTAGCTGGGGCTGGGCACGGGGACGCCCAGCACCACCTCGTACCACCCCCAGACCAGGTTGCCCAGGGAGGCCATGGCCGAGGAGAGGCCGAACAGCAGCCAGGCGGGGCGGAACCGGGTGCGGGGGCTGCGGGCGTAGAGGACGCAGGAGACGGCCGCGGCAGCCGCGGCGGCACTCAGTCCGAAGTCACCCATGATCAGCGCGAGTTGCTCCGAGCCCCAGCCGAACGCGGCACCGACGGCGTAGGCCGCGCAGACGAACACCAGGACGAATTGCGCGACCGGGCCCGGCCGGCGGTCGGCGGCCGGCACACCGGGCAGCGGCGCCCGCGCGGCGGGCGGCGGGCGCAGTGGTCCGTCGAGGGTCGGTGTGGGCGCGCTCACCGGCTTCCCCCGGTCCGCGCCGCTCCCGGACCCTTCGGCCCCCGATGCACCGGGCGGACGTGCCTCCTGGGGCCGGCATGCGGCCGGCGAGGAAGACCGGGGCTGTCGGGCCGACCGCCCTGCCGGGTGTGCCGGCCGCCGTGGCGACCGCGGCTGCGCGCGTCCGCGCGCCATGGTCGCCACCGATGGCTCCGCCGCGTCGGATCGCTGGTCCACAAGCCGTGCATCGTCCGTCGCCCCCCTCGCACTCTCCGTATCCATCCCCCGCGCCGTTGGTCAGTGGCGCAGCCCCTGTCGGGACGATACACCAGGATCGTCACTCAGGGACATAGGTTCTCTACGCTCCGTAACGATCAACTGCTGTACGCGTACCCACCGCGCCCGGGACGACGCGGACGGTACTCGAAGCGGACTACATGCCTACCGCTCCCGTGACCAGGACCACGTTGCCGAGCTCCTCCTGGTTCACATAACGACGCAGTTGATCCCGCAGCAACCGCTCGGCGCGCGGCAGGAACGCGGATGTGGGTCCCCCGACGTGCGGGGTGACGAGCACGCCCGGCGCCCGCCACAAGGGGTGTTCCGCGGGCAGCGGTTCCGGATCCGTGACGTCCAGGGCCGCGGTGATGCGTCCGCTCTCCAGCTCGGTGAGCAGCGCTTTGGTGTCGACGACGCCCCCGCGGGCCACGTTCACGAGGAGTGCGCCGTCCTTCATCCGGGCCAGGAAACCGGCGTCCACGAGGTGCCGGGTGGACTCGTTCAGCGGGGTGGAGAGAATGACGACATCCGCCTGCGGGAGCAGAGAGGGCAGTTCGGTGAGCGGATGCACCGGCCCGCGCTCCGTGGTGCGCGCGGAGCGCGCGACGCGTGCCACCCGCGCGAGCTCGAACGGAACGAGCCGGTCCTCGATGGCCGCGCCGATCGAGCCGTACCCCACGATGAGGACGGACCGGTCGGCCAGCGCGGGCCGGAACCCGCCGCGCCACTCCCCCTTGTCCTGCGCCCGCACGAATCCGGGGATGCCCCGCAGGGAGGCCAGGATCAGCGCGAGCGTGAGCTCGGCGGTGCTGGCCTCGTGCACTCCGCGCGCGTTGCAGAGCCGTACGCCCGGGGGCAGGTGCTTCAGTCCGGGCTCGACGTGGTCGGTGCCGGCCGACAGGGTCTGCACGACCCGTACCGAACGCATCAGCGGCATCGGCCGCAGACCGACCCCCGCGGGCTTCATGTACGGCACGACGTAGAAGGCGCAGTCGGCGGGATCGGCGGGAAATTCCTCACCACCGTCCCAGAAGCGGTAGCGCGGCCCCTCGGGGAGGCCGTCGATCTCGTCCGGCGGAAGGGGAAGCCATACATCAGCAGCAGTCATGGTCGGGAGGCTAGTTCAGGAGCTGTCCGCGGCAGAGGTTAGGTTGGGGGGCCGAAGAGGGAGGGTCACGAGCAGGTGGAGCGCAGGACTATCGGCGCGGCGGCGCTCGCGGTGGGGGCCGTAGGACTCGGATGCATGCCGATGAGCTGGGCCTACAGCACGTCCCGGCAGCGCGGCGAGGAGTCGCTCAGGGCGGTGCACCAGGCCCTGGACGCGGGCTCGACCCTCCTCGACACCGCCGACATGTACGGCCCGTTCACCAACGAGCTGCTGCTCGGGCGGGTGCTGAGGGAGCGGCGCCGCGAGGCCTTCGTGTCCACGAAGGTCGGCCTGCTGGTGGGCGACCAGCACATCGTGGCCAACGGCCGCCCCGGGTACGTGCGAAGGGCCTGCGACGCGTCGCTGCGCAGGCTGCAGACCGATGTCATCGACCTCTACCAGCTGCACCGTGCCGACCCGGAGGTCCCGGTCGAGGAGACCTGGGGCGCGATGGCGGAGCTCGTACAGGCCGGAAAGGTACGGGCGTTGGGGCTCTGCGCGGTCGGGGCCCGCTCGTCCCGGCGGCCCGGGGCGCGGCTGCACGACGCGACGGTGCGGCAGTTGGAGCGGGTGCAGCAGGTCTTCCCGGTGAGCGCGGTGGAGGCGGAGCTGTCCGTGTGGTCGCCGGAGGCGCTGGAGACGCTGCTGCCCTGGTGCGAGTCCCGGGGAGTCGGCTTCCTGGCCGCGATGCCGCTGGGCAACGGTTTCCTGACGGGGACGCTGACCCCCGGCGGGGGTTTCGAGGCGGACGATCTGCGCGCCCGGCACCCCCGGTTCACGGCCGAGATGATGGCCGCGAACCAGCCGATCGTGGCCGGCCTGCGCCGCGTCGCCCGCCGGCACGGTGAGCACGTCACCCCGGCGCAGGTGGCCCTGGCCTGGGTGCTGGGCCGGGGTCGCCAGGTGATCCCGGTCCCGGGCACGAAGCGGGAGCGGTGGGTCACGGAGAACGCGGCGGCGGCGGCCCTGAGCCTGACGGAAGAGGACCTGACGGAGATCGCGGGACTGCCTGCAGCCCAGGGGTCGTGGGACTGAGTCGGCGGGCGGTAGGGGGGAGGCGGCCGCCCCGGCACGGCACGGTACGGCCCGGCCCGGCACCAGTGATCCGGTCCTGGGGCAGCCGGACCCGGACCTGCGGGCGGAGGTACGGGAGCGGGTCCGGATCAGCGGGTGCCGGCGGGGGATCGCCTCCTGCGGACTCGTGGTTCGAGGTCGGGCGTTCGGGAACCTGGGAGGCGCGAGCGGTGTATGACAGGTAGAACCCGCCGCGTCGAAGGGATCCATCGTGCGACATCGAGCCGTGACGACCGTGCTGGCCGCCGCCCTCCTGCTGACGGCCGGCTGTTCCTCCGACGACGGAGGAACAGCGGGCGTGGACGGCAGCGCCACCCCGACCGATACGACGGCGCGCTCGTCGGCCCCGGCGCGGACCGGGGAGGAGACCCCACCCGCGAAGGGCTCGGTGAAGGTGGTCCGCACGGTCGCGACGGGTCTGAAGAGCCCCTGGGGTCTGGCTCCCCTGCCGGGCGGAGATCTTCTGGTGTCCTCCCGGGACGAGGCGACGATCACCCTGGTCGACGGGAGGACCGGGGAGAAGACCGAGCTGGGCGAGGTACCGGGGGTGTCCCCGTCGGGCGAGGGAGGCCTGCTGGGCATCGCGCTCTCCCCCGAGTACGCCTCGGACCGGATGATCTACGCCTACTTCACCTCGGCCTCCGACAATCGCATCGTCCGCCTGATCCACGACCCGAAGAAGCCGGCCGGAGAGCAGCTGGGCGCACCGGACACGGTCTTCCGGGGCATCCCCAAGGGTGTGATCCACAACGGCGGCCGGATCGCCTTCGGCCCGGACAAGATGCTGTACGTGGGCACGGGCGAGACCGGTGACACCGGCCTGTCCCAGGACAAGGAGTCACTCGGCGGCAAGATCCTCCGGCTGACCCCGGAGGGCGAGCCGGCCCCGGGCAACCCGTTCCCCGACTCCCCCGTGTACACCTACGGCCACCGCAATGTGCAGGGGCTCGCCTGGGACGGCAAACAGCGGCTGTTCGCCTCGGAGTTCGGCCAGAACACCTGGGACGAGCTGAACGCGATCGTGCCCGGCGACAACTACGGCTGGCCGGACGCGGAGGGCGAGTCCGGCGACAGCGGTTTCCACAATCCGATCGACCAGTGGAGCACGGACGAGGCCTCCCCGAGCGGCATCGCGTACGCCGAGGGGTCGGTCTGGATGGCGGGCCTGGGCGGCGAGCGTCTGTGGCGCATACCCCTGAAGGGCACGGAGGCCTCGGCGGACCCGCAGTCCTTCCTGGAGGGCGAGTACGGCCGGTTGCGCACGGTGGTCTCGGCGGGCGACGACACGCTGTGGCTGGTCACCAGCAACACCGACGGCAGGGTCACCCCGAAGGAAGGCGACGACCGCATCCTGGAACTCCGAGTGAGCTAGTCGGCGTTCAGTCCTCCTCCGTTTCCTCGACCGGTTTTTCCTCCGACGGCGTCGGCGACCGTACGGTGACCTTTCCGGACGCGAGGTCTATCGGGCCTCGTCCGGGATCGGCGTCGCCGACGTCCTCCCGGGTGAGTTCCAGCCGGTTCTGCTCGTCGCGGGTGTGCTTGCGGCCCGGGGCGAACAGTTCCTCGAAAGCACCGAACATCGCTCCCCTTCCCGGGACCGCCCACGTCGTACGCCTAGTATCCCGCCGCCAGCCGTTCCCCGGCCTCCGCCGGAAACAGGCCGAGCCGATGGGCCAACGCCGCCGCCTCGCCGCGACCGGAGACGCCCAGCTTGGCGAGGATGTTCGAGACATGGACGCTGGCCGTCTTCGGGGAGATGAACAGTTCCTCGGCGATACGCCGGTTGGTGTGGCCGGCCGCCACCAGGCGCAGGACATCGCGCTCCCGGCTGGTGAGACCGAGGGCCTCCACCGGATCGGCGGGAGTGGGAGCCGCCTCTCGCGCCGCGAGGGCCGGCACGAGACGCGCCCGCTGGGCCAGCAGGGCGGCGGCGCGGGCCAGCGGGGCGGCACCGAGATGGCCGGCGACGGCGTCGGCCAGCCGCAGCAGTTCCGTGGCGCGGGCGCGTTCGTCGTCACCCGCCCCCGAGGAGAGCAGCGCCTCGGCGAGGCGGAACCGGACGCGCGCGAGGTCGTAGGGCCGTCCCAGCGGCTCCACCGCCTCGACGGCCGCGGACCACTCGTCCGGCGCGGTCCTGCCCTCGGCCCGCAGCAGTTCGGCGCGCAGCCACAGGTCGTAGGCCCGCCACACGGGCACCCCGGTCGCCAGGGTCTTGGCGGCCTTGCGGACCCGCTCCAGGATCTCCGGCCGGCCGGCATCGGTCGCCTGGGCGCCGCGGGCGTCCGCCTCCGCGGTGGTGGCGGCGAGCAGCAGCGGCCAGCCGTAGCGCTGGGTGCCGGGCGGGAGTCCGGTGTCCAGGGCGGCGAGCAGTTCGGCGCGGGCGTCGGGCAGACGTCCCTCGTCGGCGGCGATGCCGAGGGCGACCCGCTTCATGGGGAGGGCGTACTGCGGCATCGGGTCGTGGGTGCCGAAGAAGGCGCGGGCGTCGGCGAGACGGCGGGCCGCCTCGGCCAGGTCCCCGCGGTCGTAGGCGAGGTGCGCCAGGCGCGTCGAGCCGCCGGCGCGTGGCTTGGCGTTCTGTTCGAAGCGTTGCGCGTTGGCCGCGGCCTGCGCCGCCTCGTCCCACCGGCCGAGGGAGTGGAAGGACTCGGCGAGGTTGCCCCACACCCAGCCCTCGGAGTCCAGCAGTCCGAGCCTGCGGGCGATGTGGACGCCCTCGGCGAGGAGTGTCGCGGCCTCCTCGGAGCGGCCGACGCCTTCGAGTACGGAGGGGAGGTTCACATGGGCGCGTGCCACCACCATGTCCACGCCCAGTTCGATCGCCCTGTCCCTGACCTCGTACATCTCGGCGAGTCCGGTCTCGATGTCCCCGGCGTCGACCATGAGGCCGCCGAGGGTGAGCCGGGCGTTGAGCTCGATGTCGGGAGCGCCGACCATGCGCGCGTACTCGACGGCGCGTTCGGCGGCGGCCATGGCCTCGGGGCCGGGTTCGTGCAGCATCGACCAGCCGGCCGCGGAGGCGAGGACGTCGGCGTGCACCTCGGAGGGCGGCAGTCCGCGCACCAGGTCCTGTGCGGTGCCGAGTTCGGCCCAGCCGTCACCGCGGGCGAGGGCTTGGGTGAGCAGGGAGCGCTGCACCCAGAACCAGGCGGCGCGCAGGGGTTCGGGGTCCTCGTCGAGGAGGCGCAGCGCCCGTTTGGTGATCTTCAGCGAGCGTTCGCGTTCTCCGCAGAGACGGCCGGCGACGGCGGCTTCGGCCATCAGGTCGAGGTACCGCAGCGGCGTCTCCGGGTCGCCGCCGCACGGGGGGTAGATCTCGGCGTAGTCGACGGGTCGCAGGGTGGCCCGTACGGCGTCGGGGACGGTGTCCCACAGCTCCATGGCCCGTTCCAGCAGACGCAGTTGCTCGGCGTAGGCGTGGCGCCGACGGGCCTCGACGGAGGCGTCGAGCACGGCGGGCAGGGCCTTGACGGCGTCGTGGGCGTGGTACCAGTAGCTGGCCAGACGGGTCACCCGCTCGTCGGCGGGGACGAGGGTGGGGTCGGCTTCCAGGGCCTCGGCGTACCGGCGGTTGAGGCGGGAGCGTTCACCGGGCAGCAGGTCGTCGCTGACGGCCTCGCGGACCAGGGAGTGACGGAAGCGGTAGCCGTCACGGTCGGGCGCGGGGGCGAGGATGTTCGCGTTGACACCGGCACGCAGAGCCTCGATGAGGTCGTCCTCGGTGAGCCGGGCGACGGCGGCCAGCAGCCGGTCCTCGACGGTGGAGCCGCCCTCGGCCACGATTCTGGCGACCCGCTGGGCGGTCTCCGGCAGGCCCTCGACGCGGACCAGGAGCAGGTCGCGGAGGGAGTCGGTGAGGCCGGTGCAGCAGCCCTCGTCGGCGGCGACGGCGAGTTCCTCGACGAAGAAGGCGTTGCCGTCGGAGCGGTCAAAAATGTCGTCGACGCGGTCCGGGTCGGGTTCGCGGGCCAGGATGCCGGCGATCTGCCGGTGGACCTCGTCGCGGTTGAAGCGGCCGAGTTCGACGCGCTGGACCGTGCGGACCCGGTCGAGTTCGGCGAGGAGGGGGCGCAGGGGGTGGCGGCGGTGGATGTCGTCGGAGCGGTAGGTGGCGAGAACGACGAGGCGGCCGGTGCGCAGGGTGCGGAAGAGATAGGCGAGCAGGTGGCGGGTGGAGGCGTCGGACCAGTGCAGGTCTTCCAGGGCGAGGACGACGGTGTGCTCGGTGGTGACGCGTTCCAGCAGGCGGGCGGTGAGTTCGAAGAGGCGGGCCATGCCCTGCTCGTCGCGGCGGGCCTCGCGGGTGGCGGAGGTGCCGATCTCGGGCAGCAGACGGGCGAGTTCCTCCTCCTGCCCGGAGGCGGCCGCGGCGAGTTGCTCCGGCAGTTCGCGGCGCAGTTGGCGCAGCGCGGTGGAGAAGGGGGCGAAGGGCAGTCCGTCGGCGCCGATCTCGACGCAGCCGCCGAGCGTGACGATCGCGCCCCGGCGGCGGGCCACCGCGGCGAACTCCTCGACGAGGCGGGTCTTTCCGACTCCGGCCTCACCACCGACCAGCACTGCCTGCGGCTCACCGGCCGCGGCACGGGCGAGTGCGTTGGTCAGGGTGTCGAGCTCAGTGGTGCGGCCGACGAACACCGGACTGACAGACTTGGTCTCCACGCTCCCGAGCATCGCACGCACCTCCGACAGCAGGGCACCGGTTTTCCTCACGGCAGAGCAGCCCACCGCACCCCCGCTGCCGACCTCGCACGGAACCGCCGCGGCCCCGCACCGCGCACCACCCGGTGCCGGGATCCGGCCGGCGGATGTCGGCGCGCCGCCAGACTCCGGCCCCGTACCGGCCACCAGCCCACTGCCGGAACCGGGCCCCACGGCGATCCCCGGCCGGTGCCGGGGAATTCCGGCCGACGGGCTTCGGCACACCGCCGGACTTCGGCCCGGCACCGCCCACCGGACGGGCCGGTGCCTCGCATCCGCGGGGGCGGCCGCCGACCCCCGTGCGGCCGCCGTCGCCCGCGGAGGGCTCATGCGGCGCGGGTGAACCGATGTCGGCGGTGGCCGTGGCTTTCGGGGTCGGCGGCCCGCGCGGCGGCTTCGCGGCGGGCGGCCCGGCGGAGGCGCAGTGCTTCACGCACCTGTCGCTCGTGCTCGGCCCGATGGAGGAGCTCCTCGTGGCGGAGCTGGTGGAGAGCGTGCTCGAACATGGTGTGGTCCCCCTGGCGGAGTCGGTGTCGGTATCGCTTTTCGCGATGCCTCCACCTTCGTCTCCGAGACGGGCCGGACACATCGGGAAGGTTCCATATCTTCGAGGGTCCGCGGGACCTTAGAAGGTCCTCAGTACGGTCACCGGGCTCTCGGGTCCTTCTAAGCCCTCGGTCCGGCCCGTGCCGTGCCGGAACGTGCGCGAGGGGTCTCCGGTCGCCCGAAGACCCCATCGTGACCTGCGCCGGATCAGCCGGTGGCGGGCAGTCCCAGCAGTACGCCGGTGTACGTGAGGACCGCCAGCAGCAGTCCGACGACGCCGAGCGTGACGCCCGCCCAGGCGACCGAGGTGATCCAGGGCGCCCGGGCCGTCCGGCCGGGCCTTGCGAAAGCGGGTCCGGCGAGCACCACCACGCCCACGATCAGCGCGGTCAGCGCGAACAGGCCACCCCACAGGGCGCTGGTGTTCCAGGCGTCGCCGTAGACCTCCTTGACCTGGGTGGCGACGTCGGCGTCCGCCGCCGTCTCCAGCTGGCCCACGAGGGTCTCGCGCGCGGCGGCGACGGTGCCGAGCCAGCTGCCGGTGAGCGAGACGAGACCGAACGCCCCCGACACGACGGCGGCGGCGCCCTGCCCGACACCGGACGATTCCTCGGCCCCGGCCCCGGCCCCGTCTGCGTCCTGTTCCGGCTCCGGCTCCGGCTCGGGCTCGGGCTCCGGCTGTGTGGCGTCGGCGTCAGGGGCGTCCACTGCCGTGTCGTCGCGCTCGTTCTCGGATCCGGTCCCGGGCCCGGCCCCGGTTTCCGTTTCGGTCTCTGTCCTGGTTCCCATGCCCCGCACCGTACGGACGCTCTCTGAGAGAACGCTCAATGATCCTTGTGCGCACGCCATTCCGAGGCCAGGACCGACCACACCTCCAGGTCATGGCGCACCCCGTGGTGGAGATGGGCCTCACGGCGCACACCGTCGCGGGTCATACCGAGCCGGCGGGCGATCGCGATGCTCGGCGTATTGCCCGCCGCGGCGACCCATTCGACCCGGTGGATCCCCCGCTGCTCGACCGCCCAGTCGATGAGCACCCGCATCGCGCGGGTGACGAGCCCGCGCCCGGTGGCCGCGGGCTCCAGCCAGCACCCCACCTCGCAGGTGCCGTTCCGGGCGTCGAAGTTCAGGGTGAGCACACCACCGACGAGCTTGCCGTCCAGCCACAGCCCGTGCAGGGAGGCCGTATCGGCGGCGCGCCAGTCGGCGTACCGCTGGAGCGCCTCCCGCGCGCCGGCCACGTCCGTGGCCTGGGAGCCGAAGGGGACGTACTGGTTGATGAACTCCCGTCCCCTGTCCAGATGGGCAAGGAACTCCTCGGCGTGCCAGGGCTCCAGCGGGCGCAGTTCGGCTCCGTCGTCACCCAGTCGTATCGCGTACATCCCGCTGTCGCTCCTCCTCGGCCAGCACGTCCGCCGCCTCGGCGTCCGTGGCGGCGGCCAGCCTCTCATGCGCGGCACGGGCCTCGGGCGGCTCGATGCTGATCCGGGGCAGGACACGGTCCAGCCGGCGCGGCAGCCACCAGTTGGCGCCGCCGAGGAGATGCATGAGCGCGGGGACGAGCAGGGTGCGCAGGACGAAGGCGTCGAGAGCGACGGCCACGGCGAGCGCGATGCCGAACATGGCGATCACACGGTCGCCGGTGAGGACGAAGGCGAGGAAGACCGAAATCATGATCACGGCGGCGGAGTTGATCACCCGGCTGGTCTCCGCGAGGCCGACCCGCACGGCACGTCGGTTGTCGCCGGTCTCCAGCCACTCCTCGTACATCCGGCTCACCAGGAAGACCTGGTAGTCCATGGAGAGCCCGAAGAGGACCGACACCATGATCACGGGCAGGAAGGGCTCTATGGGGCCTCCCGCGCCCAGGCCGAGCATGTCGCTGCCCCAGCCCCACTGGAAGATCGCGACGACGACGCCGAACGCGGCGGCGACGGCGGCCACGTTCATCGCGGCGGCCTTGAGCGGGATACCGATCGAGCGGAAGGCCAGCAGGAGCAGCACGAAGCCCAGGCTGATCACGACGCCGACGAAGAGCGGCAGCTTGTCCACGATGACGTCGGCGAAGTCGTCGTAGCCGGCCGTCACGCCACCGACGTGCAGATCGAGCGAGGTGCCCGACTCGGCGCGGGGCAGCACGTCGGAGCGCAGCCGGTCGACGAGGTCACTGGTCTGCTTCGACTGCGGCGACGACTCCGGTACGACGGTGAGGTAGGCGGTGTCGCCGCTCTGCGCGTAGGTCACCGGTGACACCGAGGCGACTCCGTCGGTGCCGCGCAGGGTGGGGCCGAGGTTGTCCAGGGCCAGCCGGTCACCGGCGCCGTCGACCTCGGTGACCAGGGTGAGGGGCCCGTTCACTCCGGGACCGAAGTCATCGGCGAGGAGGTCGTAGGCCTGACGCGTGGTGGACGCCTTGGGGTCGTTGCCCTGGTCGGAGGTGCCCAGGTGCAGCGAGAGGGTGGGCAGCGCGAGGACGGCCATGACGACGACCGCGATCGCGCCGAGCAGCTTCGGGTGACGCTCCACGAACGCGGACCAGCGGGCGGCGAACCCGGTCGGCAGCTCCGGCTCGGGCCCGAGTTCGGCCAGTCGGCGCCGCTCCCGACGGCTGAGCGCGCGCATGCCGATGAACGACAGCAGGGAGGGCAGCAGGGTGATGGAGGCGGCGATGGTCAGCACCACGGTGAGCGCGGCGGCGATGGCGACGCCGTTGAGGAAGTTCAGCCGGAGGATCAGCATGCCCAGCAGGGCTATGCATACGGTCGCACCCGCGAAGACGACCGCCCGTCCGGTGGTGGCGACGGCGTTGGTGGCGGCCTCGGTGACGGTGAGGCCGCGCTTCAGTCCGCGTCGGTGCCGGGTGACGATGAACAGCGCGTAGTCGATGCCCACGCCGAGACCGACCAGCATGCCGAGCATGGGCGCGAAGTCGGCGACGGTCATGACGTGCCCGAGCAGCACGATCCCGGCGTAGGCGGTCCCGACACTGACCAGGGCGGTGGCGATGGGCAGCAACGAGGCGGCGAGCGAACCGAAGGCGAGGAACAGGACGACGGCGGCGATCAGTACGCCGACGATCTCGGCGGTGTGCCCTCCGGAGGACTCGCTGACCTCGACGGCGCTGCCGCTCAGCTCCACGCTCAGTCCGTCCGCCTCCGCGGCCTTGGCCGTCTTGACCACGGCGGCGGCCTCGTCGGCCGCCAGGTCCTCGCTCCGGTCCTCGAAGGTGACCGTGGCGTAGGCGGTGCGGCCGTCCTGGCTGACGCGTCCGGCGCCCTCGTCGTCGTACGGGCCGCTCACGGCGGCCACGCCCGGCAGGTCCTCGATCCGGTCCAGGGTGCGGGTCATGGCCTGCTCGACGCCGGCGTCCCGGACACTGCCGGACCCTACGTGCCAGACCACGTTGTCGCTCTCCCCGCCGAGGTCGGGGAAGCCCTCCCGCAGCAGTTCGGTGGCCCGCCCCGACTCGGTGCCGGGCACCTGGTAGTCGTTCGAATAGGCGGAACCGGCGGTGAAGGCGCCGACGGCGACTCCGCCGAGGGCGAGAAGCCAGAGAAGAACGACGATCAGACGGCGTCGGACACACCAGCGTGCTAGGGCTGCCACGAATGTGCTCCCGGGATGACTCGGTGTGGATCTTTGGCCGGGAACAGTCGAGCGAGAACCGAACAGCCCGCAAAGAACGCATGAGCAATGTCCTGCCACTCTTGCAGGCAGAAATGATCGTTTGTCGCTTTCGTGCACTAACTCACATTCGCGGAGCGGGTCAGTCGAACTGGTCCCCCAGCGCCATCACCAGGAGTCCTCCGATCAGCAGCCACAGGGCCCTGCGGGTTCGCCCGCGCGCTCCGAGGACGGCCGCGAGGCCACAGACCGCGGCCCCGCAGGCGTAGGCGGCCGGGACAAGGGCCGGGGCGGAGCCCGTGTTCCGGAGCAGGGCCGCGGCCACCCCGGCCACGGCGAGCACGCCCCCGGCGCCGGCCGCGGTCCACCGGGCCCGTCCCGCTTCCCCCTCGACGCCGTCACCCTGCTCGGCGTGCTCGGCGTCACCCCCGTCGCGGGCGTCGTCCCCGTCGCGGGGGTCCTCGGCGTCCTCCGGGTGCCCGGCACCCTCGGCGGCCTCCTCGGTCCGGAGGTCCCGGGGCGGGCGCGGGTGGTCGGAATCAGCGCGTCCACTCATGGCGCGGGAGCGTAGCGCGTCGGTTCGGGAACCCCGGATGCGGGTCCCGCCGGTCGCCTGCCGGCGGCGCGCGGACCGGGGCCGCACCCTGGGCTTCGCACGCGTGGTCGGCCGTCGTCGCTGATCGCATGGCAGAGGGGCGCACCGTGACCCGGTGCGCCCCTCTGTCTCCCGTACCGGCGGGACCTCAGCCCTCGCCGACGCCCAGCTTCTCCAGGATCAGCTCCTTCACGCGGGCCGCGTCGGCCTGCCCGCGCGTGGCCTTCATGACGGCGCCGACCAGCGCGCCGGCCGCGGCGACCTTGCCACCGCGGATCTTGTCCGCGACGGCCGGGTTGCCGGCGATGGCCTCCTCCACGGCCGTGGTGAGCGCGCCCTCGTCGGACACGACCTTCAGACCGCGCTTGTCGACGACCTCGTCCGGAGTTCCCTCACCCGCGAGGACGCCCTCGATGACCTGCCGGGCCAGCTTGTCGTTGAGGTCCCCGGCGTTCACCAGCTCGGTGACCCGGGCGACCTGCACCGGGGTGATGGCCAGCTCGTCGAGCGCGGTGCCGGACTCGTTGGCGGCGCGGGCCAGCTCACCCATCCACCACTTGCGGGCGGAGGCGGCGTCGGCACCGGCGTCGATCGTGGCGACGATGGAGTCCAGCGCACCGGCGTTGAGGATCGCCTGCATGTCGGTGCCGGAGATCCCCCACTCCTCACGGAGCCGGTTGCGGCGCACCAGCGGCAGCTCGGGCAGCCCCGCGCGCAGCTCCTCGACCCACGCGCGCGACGGCGCCACGGGCACCAGGTCGGGCTCCGGGAAGTACCGGTAGTCCTCGGCCTCCTCCTTCACGCGGCCCGAGGTCGTGGACCCCGTGTCCTCGTGGAAGTGCCGGGTCTCCTGGATGATCGTCCCGCCCCCGTCGAGGACGGCGGCATGCCGCTGGATCTCGAAGCGGGCGGCGCGCTCGACGGACCTGAGCGAGTTGACGTTCTTCGTCTCCGAGCGCGTGCCGAACTTCTCCCGGCCGTGCGGGCGCAGCGACAGGTTCACGTCGCAGCGCATCTGGCCCATCTCCATGCGCGCCTCGGACACGCCGAGCGCGCGGATGAGCTCGCGCAGCTCACGGACGTACGCCCGCGCGACCTCGGGGGCGCGCTCGCCGGCACCGGTGATCGGCTTGGTAACGATCTCGATGAGCGGGATGCCCGCGCGGTTGTAGTCGAGCAGCGAGTGGGAGGCGCCGTGGATACGGCCCGTGGCACCGCCCACGTGCGTGGACTTACCGGTGTCCTCCTCCATGTGGGCGCGCTCGATCTCCACGCGGAAGGTCTCGCCGTCCTCCAGCTGCACGTCGAGGTAGCCGTCGAAGGCGATCGGCTCGTCGTACTGGGAGGTCTGGAAGTTCTTCGGCATGTCCGGATAGAAGTAGTTCTTCCGGGCGAAGCGGCACCATTCGGCGATCTCGCAGTGCAGCGCGAGACCGATCTTGACGGCGGACTCGACGCCGGTCGCGTTGACGACCGGGAGAGCGCCGGGCATGCCGAGGCAGACGGGACAGGTCTGCGAGTTGGCGGCGGCGCCGAGCTCCGTGGAGCACCCGCAGAACATCTTGGTCTTGGTGCCGAGTTCGACATGGACCTCGAGGCCCATGACGGGGTCGTACGACGCGAGAGCGTCCTCGTACGACACCAGGTCGGTCGTGGTGGTCACGGTGAAACTTCCCTCTCAGCCCAGCAGGACGTCGTCGTCGCCCAGCCGCTTCAGCTCGCGGTAGAGGATGGCGAGGCCGGTGACGATGGCGGCGGCGGACACGGTGGCGTCGATCAGGACCAGGGTGTCCTTCTCCAGCCGCGCCTTCTTGACACGCTTGGCGACGCCGATCGCGCCGAACGCGGTGGCGGCCATGGACAGGTACGTCCCGGACCGGGACTTCTTGAATCCCTTGGCCTTGGTCAGTGCACTCACAGCGACGGAGCCTCCTCGATCAGCGGGTGGCCCCACTTTTCCACGAAGGCGGCCTCGACGGCCGCACCCACCTTGTAGAGGCGGTCGTCCTTCATGACCGGGGCGATGATCTGCAGTCCGACCGGCAGGTTGTCCTCCGGCGCGAGTCCGCAGGGCAGCGACATGGCGGCGTTGCCGGCCAGGTTGGTCGGGATGGTGCACAGGTCGGCGAGGTACATCGCCATCGGGTCGTCGGCGCGCTCGCCGATCGCGAAGGCGGTGGTGGGTGTCGTCGGGGAGACGATCACGTCGACCTGCTCGAACGCCTTGTCGAAGTCCTGCTTGATCAGCGTGCGGACCTTCTGGGCGCTGCCGTAGTACGCGTCGTAGTAGCCGGAGCTGAGCGCGTAGGTGCCGAGCATGATGCGGCGCTTGACCTCGTCGCCGAAGCCGGCCTCGCGGGTCAGCGAGGTGACCTCCTCGGCGGAGTGCGTGCCGTCGTCGCCGGTCCGCAGGCCGTAGCGCAGGCCGTCGAAGCGGGCGAGGTTGGACGAGCACTCGGAGGGCGCGATGAGGTAGTAGGCCGACAGGGCGAGATCGAACGAGGGGCAGTCCAGCTCGACGATCTCGGCGCCGAGTCCCCTCATCAGCTCCACGGCCTCGTCGAACCGCTGGACGACACCGGCCTGGTAGCCCTCGCCGCGGAACTGCTTGACGACGCCGACCCGCATGCCGGCCACGGAGCCGTTGCGGGCGGCCTCGACGACCGGCGGGACGGGCTCGTCGATGGAGGTGGAGTCCATCGGGTCGTGCCCGGCGATCACCTCGTGCAGCAGGGCGGCGTCCAGGACCGTACGGGCGCAGGGGCCACCCTGGTCCAGGGAACTGGAGAAGGCGACCATGCCGTACCGCGAGACCGCGCCGTACGTCGGCTTCACACCGACGGTGCCGGTGACGGCGGCGGGCTGGCGGATGGAGCCGCCGGTGTCGGTGCCGATGGCGAGCGGCGCCTGGAAGGAGGCGAGGGCGGCGGACGAGCCACCACCGGACCCCCCGGGGATCCTGGTCAGATCCCACGGATTGCCGGTCGGCCCGTAGGCGCTGTTCTCCGTGCTGGACCCCATGGCGAACTCGTCCATGTTGGTCTTGCCGAGGATGACGACGTCGGCGGCCTTGAGCCGCTTGGTGAGCGTCGCGTCGTACGGCGGGATCCAGCCCTCGAGCATCTTGGAACCGACGGTGGTCGGGATGCCCTCGGTGGTGAAGATGTCCTTCAGCGCGAGCGGGACGCCGGCCAGCGGGCCGAGCTTCTCGCCCCGGGCCCGCTTCTCGTCGACGGCGCGCGCCTGCGCCAGGGCGCCCTCACGGTCGATGTGCAGGAAGGCGTGCACCTTCTCGTCGACGGCCTCGATCCGGGCCAGGTGCGCCTCGGTGACCTCGACGGCGGTGAGTTCGCCCGAGGCGATCTTCGCGGCGGTCTCGGCGGCGGTCAGCTTGATGATGTGATCGCTCATGGCGGGTTACTCCTCCCCCAGGATCTGCGGCACCTTGAAACGCTGCTGCTCCTGGGCCGGGGCGCCGGAGAGCGCCTGCTCGGGGGTGAGCGAGGGACGGACCTCGTCCGGCCGCATGACGTTGGTCAGCGGGAGCGGGTGCGAGGTCGGCGGGACGTCTTGGTCGGCGACCTCGCTGACGCGGGCGACCGCGCCGATGATGTCGTCGAGCTGGCCTGCGAAGTGGTCGAGCTCTTCGGGCTTCAGCTCCAGACGCGCCAGCCGGGCGAGGTGGGCGACCTCCTCGCGCGTAATGCCAGGCATGCAGCGATCCTCTGGGGTGAGTGTGTGTGGTTTGGGGCCAATCCTATGGGGCGGGGGGCGGTGTCCGTGCCGATGGGCCGGGGGCCGTGCCGGGGAACTCCGTTCCGGTGGCCGCGCTGTCCCGCACCGGTACGGAATCACGGGGCCCGGCGTTGCGGTACCCGGCGGGGCTTTCGCACCCCCTCCTGGACGACCCGGCGCCCCGCAGCATCCCCGGCGTGGACGCTGGGCGGGGGGTGTTCGCGCAGCCCGGCGCCTACGGGGCGCCGTCGCGCCCACCCTCCCCCACTCTCGGCTTCGCTCGAGCGGGGGACCCCCATCGCCCCAGCGGCACGACTGCCCGCGGAGAGCGGCGAAGGCGCGGCACGGCACGCCCGCAGAGAGCGGAAGGTGTGGCACCACTGCCCACGGAGAGCGGCGAAGGCACGGCACGGCACGCCCGCAGAGAGCGGAAGGTGTGGCACCACTGCCCACGGAAGCGGCGAAGGCACGGCACGGCACGCCCGCGGAGGGCGGAGGGTGTGGCACGACTGCGCGCGGGAGCGGCGGAGTGCGGTGTGGGGGCGGGCGGCAGGCGGGTGCGACAGCCGTACACGGGTGTGGCCGACAGGCCGCATATGGCGGTGGGGGACGGATGGCGGTGGGCGGGGCGCGGGCGCCGACGGCGGGAAGGGGACGGGGCGGGGGTGCCCGCCCGCAGCGGCCGGCGCGTCCGCGCCGCTCACTTCACGAAGTACCTATTCCGCGCCGGACCGAGGACGGGTACCCCCGACCCGGCCCCGACCCACCCACCACCCCCGGGCGCTACCTCAGCCCCCACCGAAGGGACAGCTGCGCCGCAGGCATACGACCGACGACCCGCACCCGACCAAAAAGCCGGCCGCACCCCCGCCGGAACGGCGCCGACGCCGGCACCGGCTAGTCGTCGGACGTTCTCGCCGCCGGCAGTGCCGCCGCGGGCCGTTGCCAGCCCCGGGAGCCGCGGGCGAGCAGCCACGCCGTGGTCTCGTCCGGCGGCATCGCCGCGGCGACCAGCCACCCCTGCACCGCGTCGCAGCGCAGATCCCGCAACCGCTCCCAGGTCTCGTCGTCCTCGACCCCCTCCGCGACGACCAGCAGCCCCAGCGAGTGCGCCAGATCGATCGTGCACCGCACGATCTCCGCGTCC
Organism: Streptomyces sp. NPDC086080; assembly: GCF_044540255.1. Lineage (NCBI taxonomy): Bacteria > Bacillati > Actinomycetota > Actinomycetes > Kitasatosporales > Streptomycetaceae > Streptomyces > Streptomyces sp. NPDC086080. Next base: position 119,787 of record NZ_JBITRU010000006.1, on the reverse strand, counting down.
TCGGTGTCCACGGCCAGCCGCGCCACGAACGACCGGTCGATCTTCAGCTCGCTCACCGGCAGCCGCCGCAGATGCACCAGCGAGGAGTAACCGGTGCCGAAGTCGTCCAGGGACATTTTCACGCCGTGCCCGGTCAGCGCGTTCAGCGTGTCGGCCGCCCGCTGCGGGTCCTCCAGCAGAACATGCTCGGTGATCTCCAGTTGGAGCGCTCCCGCCGGCACTCCGTGCCGGGCGAGCCGCGCCGCGACGGACCCGGCGAAGCCGGGGGTGTGCACATCGCGGGGCGACACGTTGACGGCGACCGGTACGAACAGTCCCTGGGACCGCCACTCGGCCACCTGCCCGAGCGCGGTCTCCAGCACGTACTCGGTGAGGTGCGGCATCAGCCCGGACGATTCGGCGATCGCTATGAACTCGTCCGGGGGCACCCTGCCCCGATCCGGATGCACCCACCGCACCAGCGCCTCCAGCCCGGCGACCTGCCCGTCGAAGCGCACCTTGGGCTGGTAGTGCAGTTCCACCTCACGGGCGTCCAGGGCCCGGCGCAGATCGCCCAGCAGCCCCAGCCGGTCAGGAGTGTTGGAGTCCCGCTTGGACTCGTACGCCTCGACCCCCGTACGGTCCCGCTTCGCCTGGTACATCGCCACGTCCGCCCGCCGCAGCAGCCCCTCCGCGTCGACCGCGTGGTCCGGGAACACGGCGACTCCCGCACTCGCCTCCAGGACGAGGGTGAGCCCGTCGAGGTCGAGCGGGGAGCTGAGGGCGGAGACGAGACCGCGGGCGACCCGGGTCGCGGATGTCGTGGAGTCGGCGACGGGCAGTAACACGGCGAACTCGTCACCGCCGAGCCGCGCGGCCTCCGCCCCGCGCGGCAGGGCGAGTCTCAGCCGGTCGGCGATCTGCAGCAGCAGCCGGTCCCCGGCGAGATGCCCGAGCGTGTCGTTGACCGAACGGAACCGGTCCAGGTCGATCAGCATGAGGGCGGAGCGCACGCCGATCCGCTCCGCGTCGTCCAGCGCGGTCCAGATCCGTTCCAGCAGCCACTGCCGGTTGGGCAGTCCGGTCAGCGGATCGCGCAGCTGCTCCTCGGCGCGGGCGCGGGCTATCCACAGGGTGGAGTCAAGGGCGATCAGCGGGATGGAGAACAACGGCAGCAGCACGGGTTTGGCCTCGGCGACGACACACACGAGGGGTGCTATGCCGAGTAGGGCGACCGCCACAAGCCCTTGCCGCAGCAGGGCGGTCCGGGCCACGGTGGGCAGCCCCGCGCGGGGTGTGTGCAGGTACCACAACAGCCCGCGGGTGACCAGGAGATAGACGGCGGCGACGAGCACCACCCCGGGCGCGGTGTACAGCGTCCAGGTGTCCGGGCTCGACGGCGACTCGACGGACGGCACGGAGCCGAACGCGGCCAGCACCAGCGCGCCGGCGCCGATGCCGAGCAGATCCACCGCGCCGTGCAGCACGCCCTGCCGCCAGCGGCCCCGCCGGGCGACGCCGACCAGGACGACGACGGTGAGGCTGACCATCCCGGCCGCGACCCAGCCGTACAGCAGCAGCACGGCCAGCGTGAGAGCGGCACCCGAGCCCGTGCCGCCCCACCAGCGGGAGCGCCCCAGCATCACCAGATGCCCGACGATGATTCCGGTCAGCACGGCCAGGGACCAGCCGACGGCCCCGCCGGGGAACAGCGCGTGTCCTCCGGTGAAGGCCCGCAGGAAACCCGCGCCCAGCACGAAACCGGCCGCCGCGACGACAGCCGTGGGCAACGCGGGCCAGGACGGGTGCCGTTCCGTCTCCCCCTCGGACAGTGAGCCGGACAGCGAACCGGACAGGGACTGTGACGCGGACAGCCCGGCGCCGCGCCCGCCGGCCGGCTGTCCGGCGCCGCGCGCGTCCGCGGTGCGCGCACCGGTGCGCCCCTGCGCGCCCGGCTGCCCCGCGGGCCGCCCGCCCCCGCGGCCGCGCCGCCGTACGACCGCGATGCGGCGCAGGCGCAGCCGTGAGCCCGGGGCGGCGCTCTCGGTCGGTTCCATTCCCGTCCCTCTCACAGCCGGCGGTGCCCACGCCACGCGGCCCGATGCCCGACAGCCTTCAGCGGCTCCGCGTTGGAAAGCCCTTGCCCGCACCCTTCGCGGGTACGGGATTGCCCCGACCGCAGCTGGGCACGGCAGGCGCACATCTCAACAGTAGGCCGCAGAAGGCCTTCACGGGCACCGGTCGCCGACGGTTGCCCGAATGCGCCCTTGCCACCCGTATGCATCTGGTATGCGCCGATCAGACCGCCTTCAACCGTTACTCCTCGGCCGAAAGGGCGACGCCGGCAGCGGCCTCGGGCCCTTGCTCGAGAAGGACATGGAAGCCCTCTTCGTCCAGAACCGGCACGTTCAACTGCATCGCCTTGTCATATTTTGACCCGGGATTATCGCCCACCACCACGAACGAGGTCTTCTTGGAGACGGATCCGGTCACCTTCGCTCCCCGGATCTGCAGGGCCTCTTTCGCGCCATCCCGGGTGAAATGGTCCAGAGTTCCGGTCACGACGACGGTGAGCCCTTCCAGCGGACGCGGGCCCTCGTCCTCGCCCGCCCCCTCGTCCTCCATGCGGACACCGGCCGCCTTCCACTTGCGGATGATCTCGCGGTGCCAGTCTTCGGCGAACCACTGCTTGAGGGAGGCGGCGATGGTCGGGCCGACCCCCTCGGTGTTCGCCAGTTCCTCCTCGGTGGCCTGCTCGACACGGTCGATGGAGCGGAACTCGCGGGCCAGCGCCTCGGCCGCGACGGGTCCGACGTGCCGGATCGACAGACTGGTCAGCACGCGGGCCAGCGGACGCTCCTTGGCCGCGGCGATGTTCGCCAGCATCGCGACCGCGTTCTTCCTCGGCTCGCCCTCCTGGTTGGCGAAGACGGTGGCGATCTTCTCCTCGCCGGTCTTCGGGTCCCGCTTCGGCAGTCCGCTGTCCTGGTCGAGGACGTACGCCTTGATGGGCAGCAGTTGCTCGACGGTGAGGTCGAAGAGGTCGCCCTCGTCGGTCAACGGTGGCTTCGCGGGCTCCAGCGGCCGGGTCAGCGCCGCCGCCGCGACATAGCCGAAGTGCTCGATGTCCAGCGCCTTGCGCCCGGCGAGGTAGAACAGCCGCTCCCGCAACTGGGCCGGACACGAGCGGGCGTTGGGACACCGCAGGTCGACGTCGCCCTCCTTCATGGCCTTCAGCGGCGTACCGCACTCGGGGCACTCGGCCGGCATCACGAACTCCCGCTCGCTGCCGTCCCGCAGGTCGGCGACCGGACCGAGGATCTCCGGGATCACATCACCGGCCTTGCGCAGCACCACCGTGTCACCGATGAGAACACCCTTGGCCTTGACCACGTCCTGGTTGTGCAGCGTGGCGAACTCGACCTCGGACCCGGCGACCGTGACCGGCTCGACCTGCGCGTACGGGGTGACCCTGCCCGTACGGCCCACCCCCACGCGGATGTTGACCAGCTTGGTGTTGACCTCCTCGGGCGCGTACTTGTACGCGATGGCCCAGCGCGGGGCCCGCGAGGTGGTGCCGAGACGCCCCTGCAGCGGGATCTCGTCCAGCTTGACGACGACACCGTCGATCTCGTGCGCCACGGAGTGCCGGTTCTCGCCGTAGTAGGCGATGAACTCCCTTACGCCGGCCAGGTCGTCGACCACCCTGGTGTGGGTGGAGGTGGGCAGGCCCCAGGTCTTGAGCAGGTCGTAGCCCTGGGAGAGGCGGGTCATGCCCCGGTACCCCTCCAGGACCCCGATGCCGTGGACCACCATGTGGAGCCGGCGGGTGGCGGTGACCCGCGGGTCCTTCTGGCGCAGCGAACCGGCCGCCGCGTTCCGCGGATTGGCGAACGGTTTGTCGCCGCCCGCGACCAGCCGGGCGTTGAGCTCCTGGAACTTCTCCATCGGGAAGTAGACCTCGCCGCGGATCTCCACGAGGTCGGGCACGTCGTCGCCCGTCAGCCGGTCCGGGATCTCGGCGATCGTACGGACGTTGGGCGTGATGTCCTCGCCGGTGCGGCCGTCGCCGCGGGTCGCCGCGCGGACGAGCCGGCCCCGTTCATAGGTGAGGTTGACGGCGAGTCCGTCGACCTTCAGCTCGCACAGGAAATGGAACTTCTGCTCGCCCAGCTCCTTGTGGATGCGCTCGGCCCAGGCGGCGAGATCCTCGTCGTTGAACGTGTTGTCGAGGGAGAGCATCCGCGAGACGTGCCGCACGGAGGTGAACTCCGTCTCGTACGCCCCGGCGACCTTCTGGGTCGGCGAGTCCGGGGTGCGCAGTTCCGGGTGCTCCTCCTCCAGTGCCTCCAGCTCGCGCAACAGCGTGTCGAAGTCGGTGTCGCTGATGACGGGGGCGTCGTTCACGTAGTACCGGAAGCGGTGCTCCTCGATCTGCTCGGCGAGGTCGGCGTGCTTCTCCCGCGCCTCGGCGGGCACGCTCGTCGTCTCCGCTTGCTTGTCGCCGGCCACCGTGTGTCCTCCCGTTACTCTGGGTTGTCCGCGAGGGATCTCGCCGCCCGGACGCAGTGTGCGTAGGCCGTGCGCGCGTACTCCGGGGAGGCCCCCGCGAGTCCGCACGCCGGGGTGATCGTGACCGCCTCCGGGAGGAGTCCCGGCCGCAGCCCCAGCCTGCGCCAGAGCGTCCTGACCCCCATGACGCTACCGCCCGGGTCCGACAACGGGCCGTCGGTGCCCGGGACGACACCGGCGAACAGCCGGGTCCCGCTCTCCACCGCTTCCCCGATCGCTTCGTCGTCACGCTCGGTGAGAAGGGAGAAGTCGAAGGACACCGCCGCCGCGCCCGACCGGCGCAGCAGGGCGAACGGGACGTCCGGTGCGCACGAGTGGACCACGACGGGCCCGCCGTCGTGAACCCCGACGACGTCCCGCAGCGTGGCTTCGACGATCTGCCGGTCCACCGCGCGGTGGGTGCGGTAGCCACTGGCGCTGCGCACCTGTCCGCGCAGTACGGCGGTGAGGGAGGGTTCGTCGAGCTGCAGGACGAGCCGGGCGCCGGGGACGCGTCGCCGTACCTCGGCGAGATGGACGCGGAGCCCTTCGGCGAGAGACGCGGCGAGGTCGCGGCAGGCGCCGGGGTCGGAGAGGGCGGCCTCGCCGTTGCGCAGCTCCAGGGCGGTGGCGAGGGTCCAGGGGCCGACGGCCTGGACCTTGAGCGGGCCCTCGTACCCCTGGGTGAACTCCTCCAGTGCGTCGAGGTCCTCGCCGAGCCAGGAGCGGGCGCGTCGGGTGTCGCGGCCGGGGTGGTCGCCGATGCGCCAGCCGCTGGGCTCGACGCGGGCGTAGAGCTCCACGAGCATGCCCGCGGTGCGGCCGATCATGTCCGCGCCGGGGCCGCGGGCGGGGAGTTCGGGGAGGTGGGGGAAGTCCTCGAAGCTGCCGGTGACGGTCTTGGCGGCCTCTCGGGCGTTGCCGCCCGGGAGGGAGCCGATGCCGGTGGCGGGGCCGAAGGGGGGCGGCTGGCTGTTTTCGCTCACGCGAGAAGCGTACGCAGTGGGTGGGCGGGGGGTTCGCCCCCGCCGCCCCTTCCCTTCCCGTCCCCGGGGGCGCTGCCCCCGGACCCCCGCTCCTCAAACGCCGGAGGGGCTGGGATGGTGCCGGACGGGCTGGATGAGGCCGGACGGGCTGGATGGGGTTGGGCGGGTTATGGGGTGCCGCCCGGTCGTACCGTCAGGTCGTTGATCTCCGCGTCCCTCGGGAGGTCCAGGGCCATCACGATCGTCGTGGCGACCGACTCGGGGTCGATCCACCGGCCGGGGTCGTAGTCCTTGCCCTCCTGGCGGTGGACCTTGGCCTGCATGGGGCCGGCGGTGCGGCCGGGGTAGACGGAGGTGACCCTGACCCCGTTGCCGTGCTCCTCGTGGCGCAGCGAGTCGGCGAGGGCCTTCAGGCCGTGCTTGGAGGCCGCGTAGGCGGACCAGTCGGCGTGGGCGCTCAGACCGGCGCCGGAGTTGACGAACACGACATGACCCCGGCTCGTGCGGAGCTGGGGCAGGAAGTGGCGGGTCAGTTCGGCGGGGGCGACGAGGTTGACGTTGAGCTGGTGCCGCCAGGTCTTCGGGGTCAGCTCGCCGACCGGGCCGAGGTCGACCACGCCGGCGATGTGGAGCAGGGAGTCGACCGTCTCCGGGAGCGACTGGTGGGAGAAGGCCCAGCTGAGCCGGTCGGGGTCCGCGAGGTCGCCGACGAGGGTGCGGGCCCCGGGGAACTCGGCCGCCAGTTCCTTGGCCCGGCCGGCGTCGCGTGCGTGCAGTACGAGTTCGTCACCGCGCGCGTGCAGACGGCGGGCGACGGCCGCGCCGATGCCGGAGCCCGCTCCGGTGATCACATGGGTAGCCATGTGCGCCATGCTCGCATCACCGGGCGCTCACTCCACGCCCAGGCTCTCCTCCAGGTACGCCAGCGCGCCCACCGGCTCCTCGGCGAAGAACACCAGGTCGGTGAGCGGGCGGGGCAGGAAGCCCTCGTCCTCCATGCGGCGGAACTGTTCCTTCAGCCCGTCGTAGAACCCCGCGGTGTTGAGCAGCACCACCGGCATCTCGGTGTGCCCGTGCTTCTTGAGCTCCAGGATCTCGGTCGCCTCGTCGAGGGTGCCGGTGCCGCCCACCATGACGACGACCGCGTCGGCCTTCTCCAGCAGGAGCCGCTTCCTCTCCCCGAGATCCTTGGCGATCACCATCTCGTCGACGCCGGCGCGGGCCTTCGCCGCCAGGAACTCCACCGAGACGCCGAGGAGCCGCCCGCCCGCCTCTTCCACTCCGTCGGCGACGACCTTCATCAGACCGACGTCCGAGCCGCCCCAGACCAGAGTGTGTCCGCCCTTGCCGAGCAGCCGCGCGAAGTCCCGCGCGGGTTCGGTGTAGCGGTCGTCGAGGTCGGCGGCGGAAAGGAAGACGCAGATGTTCACGGGCCCACAGTACGGACCCGCTCGGACATCGCGGTCAGCCGCATCCTCGACTGCCGGTGCGGCAGTTCCTCCCAGTCGTCCATGAACCGCGCGGACAGACCGTACCGGGCGGCCAGGTCCACCAGGGTCCGCGTCCGGTAGTAGAAGTCCTCGTGCAGCACCTGGTGCTCCTCGCCGTCGGTGCGGTCGAAGGTGAAGTCGAAGAACCCGCCGGGCGCCAGCACCCTCCCGACGTGCGCGAAGCACTCCTCGATGACATGCCGGGGCGAGTGCGAGAAGACGCTGTGCGCGTGGACGACGTCGAAGTGCCCGTCGGGCAGGAAGGCGAAGGTGAGGTCGTTCGCGAGGGTCAGGTGGGGCAGCTTGGCCTGCAGTCCCTCGCGTACGAGGGTGTCCTGGGCGGCGAGCAGGATGTGCGGCGAGATGTCGATGCCGTAGTAGTGGCCCGGTTCCAGGTGGCCGATGAACAGGCGCCCCGCGCGGAGGTTGCCGCAGCCGATCTCCAGCATCCGGTGGTGCGGCTGGAGACCGTGCCCCACCAGATAGTCGAACTGCATCCGGCCGATCCGCGCCCACTGCTCGCGCGAGGGATTGTGGCCGACGGCGGCCTCGGCGCTGCGGGCCGCGTCGGAAGCCATCACCGCGCGGTAGTACGCGATGTGGTCGCGGTGCCGCAGCCGCAGCCAGGCGTCGCGCAGGGCGCGCCGCGCGTGGGCGGGGACGCGGCGCGGATGGCGCAGGGCGTAGCGGGCCCGGTGGGCCAGGGTCCCCCGGTTCCTGCCGGTCTCCTTCGCTCCCATGGGGTGGCCTCCTCGGGAAGAACTCCGCTTCAGCGTGCGCTGTAACCGCCGAGTCGGCTACCCAGGAGGAGCGATCGTGACCAGAGGCCACCGCATCACCGTCGAGCCCAGTGACCGGCACGTCCGTGTGGTGCGCGACGGACAGGTGCTGGCTCAGAGCGACCGGGCGCTGGTGCTGCGCGAGACGGGCTGCCCCGCGCGGTACTACCTCCCGCCCGAGGACGTACGCCTCGATCTGCTGACGCCGTCCGCGACGCACACGCACTGCCCCTTCAAGGGCACCGCCTCCTACTGGTCGCTGCCGGGGGCGCCGGATCTGGTCTGGGCGTACCCGGAGCCGAGGCCCGAGGTCGCGGAGATCAAGAACCACCTGTGCTTTTACGACGTGGAAACCGGCTGACGGCGTCGGTCGCGTAGAAGGGTTGCGATCGGCGGACGCGCCGCCCGCTTCCGCGATGAAGTTCGCGCCGTGCGGCAGTCTGGTGAGACATGGACAAGAACATCTCTTCGCGCGACGGCACGTCCCTGGCCTACGAGAGCGCCGGACGGGGTGCCACGATCGTTCTCGTCAGTGGCGCGCTGTCGACAGGCGGCACGGTCGCCCCGCTGGCGGCTCGCCTCTCGGAAGGGTTCCGGGTGGTGGTGTACGACCGCCGGGGCCGGGGTGCGAGCGGCGACACGGCGCCGTACGCGGTGGAGCGCGAGGTCGAGGATCTGGCGGCGCTGATCGAGTCGCTGGGGGGCGAGGCGGCGCTGTACGGCGTCTCCTCGGGTGGCGCGCTGGCGCTCCGGGCGGCGGCGAGCGGGCTGCCGGTGCGCCATGTCGCGGTGTACGAGACGCCGTACGCGATGTCCGCGGAGGACCTGGCGGAACGCGCGCGGTACACCGAGGAGCTGACGGCGGCGCTCACGGAGGGCCGCCGCGGGGACGCGGTGGAACTCTTCCTGCGGCTGACCGGGCTGGGCGAGGCGGTCATCCAGAGCGCCCGGCAGTCCCCGATGTGGGCCGGTATGGAGTCGATGGCGCCGAGCCTCGCGTACGACGACGCCGTGATGGGCGACGGGAGCGTCCCGCGCGAGCTGCTGTCGTCGATCCCCGCGCCGGTGCTGTCGATCGCGGGGGACGCGAGCCCGGCGTGGATGCGTGAGGCGGCGCGGGCGATCGCGGAGTCCGTCCCCCGGGGTACGTACCGCACCCTGGAGGGCCAGACCCACATGGTCGAACCGGACGTCCTGGCGCCGGTGCTGGCGGACTTCTTCAAGAGGTGAGGCCGGCCAGGGGACCGTCGGCCAACGGGTCGTGCCGAACGCGGTCGGCGGGCAGCCCGAGTGCGGCGAGGTGCCGGGTCACCTCGGTGACCATGGCCGACGGGCCGCTGACGTACGCGATGTGCCGGGAGAAGTCGCCGTGCCGGGCGACCGCCGCGCCGACGGAACCGGGTTCGAACCCGCCGGAACCGTCCTCGGCCACCCGGACCACCCGCAGCCAGGGGCAGCGGTTCTCCAGCCGGGCGAGGGCCGGCTCGTCGTACAGGTCGTCGGCGGTGCGGGCGCCGAGGAACAGGTGCGCCGAGCGGCCCGGGATGCGGCGCGCGGCCAGGTCCTCGAGCAACGCCCTGGCCGTGGCCCAGCCGGTGCCGCCGGCCACGATCAGCACGTCCCGCGCGGGGTCGTCGTTCAGGGTCGTGGTGCCCTGGGCCGGACCCAGCAGCAGGGTGTCGCCGACGCAGGTGCCGGTCACCAGGGCGTCGCTCACACCGCCGGGAGCGGTGCGCCGGATGTGGAACTCCAGTTCGCCATCGGCCCCGGGCACGCCGACCAGGGTGTACGGGCGCCAGGTCTGCGGGAGCAGCGGGCTCTGCAGCCTCGCGTACTGGCCCGGCAGACAGGGGTACGGCGCGGACGGGCGGAGGCGGAGAACAGCGAGGTCGGGGCGGCGGCGCCGGTGGTCCGTCACCGTGGCGCCCCAGTAGGGCGGTTCACCGAGCGAGTCGTGCGCGCCGCGCACCATGGCCTCGGCGGCGAAGCCCACCATGCGCAGCCACGCGCCCGTGACGTCGCCACCGAGCCGTCCTCCGGCCTGCCGCTGGAGCGCCTCCAGGAGCGCTTCCTCGAACATTTCGTAGTGCACCGGGAGCACGCCGAGTCTGCGGTGGTCGCGGCCGAGGCGGGTGAAGAAGGCGGTCACCTCGTCGGGGCGGTGCAGATTCTCGATCAGGTACCGGAAGGCCCGCCCCAGGTGTGCCCGCTGGAACTCCATCGAGCCGGGGAACAGCTTCCGCAGGTAGGGGTGCCGCTCGAACAGGACGTCATAGAGGTGCTCGATGAGCGCGCTGAAGGGCGTGACCTGGGCGACGTTGCGTACGATCGCCTCCGCCTCCGCGGGCCCGGCGGGAAGGGCCCGCAGGCGGGCCGCCGCGGTGACCGAGGAGGCGTGTGCCGCCGTGTGCACGGCGGACGCGCGCAGCCGGTCACGCAGGCGCATGGCCTCCTGGCGGGCCAGCAGGCTGTGGTAGTCGGTGGTCACGCGCCCACCCGCAGCGCGCTCCACGCGAGGGACACCGGGGAGGTGGCATACGCCGGGCGGTCGGCTGGGACGGGGACGGCTGTGCGAAGCATCGCGGCATTTCCTGTCGGTTCTGTGTCAAGGGGGTGCACCCTGGCCGCTGCACGGCGTCCGCGAGGAGACCAGAGGGCGCGTCCGCATCACATCAGAGCGAGCGACGGGCGGGGCACCACCGAAGGTCCCTTCCACCAGGGTCGGAGGTCCCTTCGACGGACGTGCCCGGTCGCCCTCCCGCAAGGGCCTGGTGACGTCCCCGTTCGCGCTGACGCCCGCTTCCGTCCTGATGCCCCGGCGACTGCGCTCGGGCCACGTCGGCCGTGGCCCGCACGGTCGAGGCGATCGTGGCCGAGCCGACGACGCGGGTGCCGTCGTACAGGACGATCGCCTGGCCGGGGGCGACGCCGCGGACGGGCTCGGTGAAGGACACCTCGAGGGAGCCGTCGACGAGTTCCGCCGTCACCTCGGTCTCGCCGCCGTGGGCGCGCAGCTGGGCGGTGTAGGTGCCGGGGCCGGCCGGGGCGGCGCCGCACCAGCGGGGCCTGATCGCGGAGAGCGCGGTGACGTCGAGGGCCGCCGCGGGGCCGACGGTGACGGTGTTGGTCACCGGGGAGATGTCGAGGACGTAGCGGGGCTTGCCGTCGGAGGCGGGGGTACCGATGCGCAGGCCCTTGCGCTGACCGATGGTGAAGCCGTACGCGCCCTCGTGGGTGCCGACCTTGCTGCCGGACCGTGCAGACCGCATCGAAGCCCGAGCGCTGGCTAGTGCCTTGGCGAGGAGACGGCTCCGCGCCACAGTCGCGGCTCCTCCTGCGCGAACTGCCGTTCGCGCACGTCGGCGTCGGGTAGCGCGAGCCGGACGGCCCGTCGGAAAGCCGCTCCGTGGCCGGGGTGCTTGAGGTGGCAGAGTTCATGGATCAGGACGAGGTCCACCAGGGCGACCGGCAACTGTATCACCGCCCAGTGCACGGTTATCGCGCCCTCAGGGGAACAGGCACCCCAGCGACGGCCGAGGTCCCGCACCTCGATGCCGGCCGGATCACGCACTCCGGCCAGTGACGCCAGCGGCGGCAGCCGGGCAGCGAGCCAGCGCTCCCCGCGGCTGCTGTACCACTCCACAAGGGGCCCGGCATCGGCGGCGGCCGACCGCGATCGGGGCAGCTCCAGCCATCCCTGTCGCAGTCGTACGTGACTGCCGGCGCCGTCGGGAGTGAGCCTGAGCCGGTACCGGCGGCCCAGGTAGGCGAAGCCCTCGCCACCGATCAGGTCCTTGACCGGTTCGGCCGCCCGCAGGTCCTGACGGCGGCGGACCTCGGCGGCCAGACGCGGCATGCGGCCACGCACCGCGTCGGCGATCTCTTGGGGATCCGCGTCCGCGGGAACCGCGAAGAGCACCCGGCCGTCCTCGGCGATCTCGATGCCGAGGGTGCGGCGCCGGGGCCGCACGACGACATCCCACCGCCACCCCCCGGGCACGGGGAGATCGGCGATGGCCTGTTCGACGACGGTGCTCACCCGCTCTTCCTACCATCCGGCAACGACATCACCCTGCCTGGCAGGCACCAGCGGTCACCAAGTCAGGTGTCCCCGCCGTCCGCCTCGTCACGCGGCCGGTATCCGAGGAAGTACTCGTGCCTCTCCACGGCCAGCTCCGTCAGATGGCTCGCGAGGTCGCCGATGTCGTCCCAGTCCATGGCGAGCCAGGTCTCCAGATGCTCACAGAGTTCGCTGCGCATGCGGTTGCGGGCGGCGGTCTGCGTGTGTATCTGCGGCCGCCGGACGAGCACCGACATCTCCATGGTGAGGCCACGGGCCGCCCGGATCAGGTCGGTGCCCGGCGGCCACGGTTCCCGCACGGCGTCTTCGGCGTGCTGCTGGAGCAGTCCGAGGACGAGCCGTTCGGTCCGGGAGTCGAGGCCGTCGTCGTTCTCCGGGTTCTCCGGCTCCCGCTCCGCCGCGGCCACGTCCCCGACCAGACGCTTCAGGTCGGCCGCGGCCTGCTCGAAGTCGTCCTCCATCCGCGCGATGATCTCTTCGAGCCGGAGACTGAACCGCTGGTAGCCGGCCCGGTCGCCGCCGATCTTCGCGGTGATGCGCAGCTTCAGCGAGCCCGTCATGTACGAGCACCGCGCCCGGGGGTCGGCATTCGCGTCGACCCGTTCCATGAACTCCGGGTCGGTGAGTTCGACGGGCGGGATCCGCTGCCGGATACCGGTGGTCTCGATGTGCTGCGAGATGAGCCGGCGCACCTTGGCCCCGTAGCGGCGCGGGCTGAACTGTTCGCGGCCGTCGAGGTAGCGGCGTCTGGCCATGTACTGCAGTGTGCCCAACTGACCTGCCAGCTCACGGTACTTCAGGGCCTCCGGGTCCGGCAGGACCGCGTTGAGCGCGGTCAGGAAGTCGCGGACCCGCTCGTCGAACTCCCCCCGCAGCAGCGGGTCGTCGAGGCGCCGGCCGAGAAATTCCTCCCACTGCGACTCGTCGCCGGGGTCGGTGACGTTCTGCCCGGCCAGGAAGCGGGTGACCTTCGCCCCGAGGTCCTCCAGGAGGGCCTTGGCGGCGGTGTCGGACCGCAGCAGCAGTGCGTCCCGGTCCGGGCCGCGGCCGTCGGGCTGCGGTCCCTCGTAGTCCGGCTGGAGGTGGTCCACGGAGACGTTCCGGTAGCCGAGGACGTGCCGCAGGTGCTCCTGGTCGTAGGAGGCGAGCGAGCGGGCCAGTTCGGGACCGATGCCGACGTAGTCGACGACCTGGCCCCACTTCTTCGCCGGGTAGGGCCGGTTGGTGCGGGCCACGGCCTGCAGCAGTCCCGCGCCGGACAGCTTGCAGTCCAGGTAGAGGACCTGCTCGACGGGTGCGTCGAAGCCGGTGAGCAGCATCGACTGGACCACCAGGAAGGCCATGGTCTCCGGTGGCGTGCTGCCCTCCGTGTCCGGCGGCGAGGGCGGTTCGCTGTCCGCGGGCAGGTCGAGATCGACGTTCCACACCTGGCCGCCGCTCGCCGCGGTGCCGGCGCCGGACGGCTGCGCCCCGTGCGTCCTGACGTTCCATGCCGGGTCGGCCGTGATGTCGCGCGGGGGCAGCCCCTTCTTGAAGCGTTCGATGTGCGCGTCCTGGTGGCTCTTGGCGATCCACGGCCGCCACTCCTGCGGATCGCTGCCGCCCTGGCCCGCCGGGGAGATGACGACGGCCGCGTCGAGCGTTCTCAGTACCTCGCGGTCCGGCAGGAGCATGAGGAGCGCCCGCTCCTCGTCGTCGGCTTCGAGCGCGGCCATGGGGTCGGCGATCAGGGCCGGGTCGAGCGCGTCGAGGCGGGCGACGAGCCGGTCTCGGGCGGCGAGCAGCGCGGTGCGGTAGCGGACGGCGGCGAGCCGGGAGACGGTGGCGATCTGCGCCCCGAAGCGGTCGGGCAGCGCGGTGCGGGCCCAGTGGCCGAGCATGTGCTCGGCCTTGGCCTCGATCACCGACGGCGCTTCCAGGATCTCCTTGCGGCGGCCGAACCTGCGCAGCACCTTGGCCCGCAGCTCCGGATCGGACGGCACCTTCTCGTCGAACCGGGCGTCGAGGGCGGCCTGTTCGACGACATCGAGCGGTACGGCGTACGCCTCGTAGCGGACGGGCACGACGGACCGGTCGAGTTCGGCGTCGCGCAGGGTGTATGTGTCGGCGTACGGGCCGAAGATCTCCTCGCTGCGTCTGCGGTTGCCGCTGATCACCGGGGTGCCGGTGAAGCCGACGAAGGCGGCACGCGGCAGCATGGCCCGCCAGCGGGCGTGCTGCCATTTGTCCTGGCCCCGGTGGGCCTCGTCGATGAGGACGACGACATGGTGGTGCGGATTGGCCACTCGGTTCTGTACGTGTCCCTCGTCGGCGGCGTCCTCGTCGTCGGGGACGGTGTCGGGCAGTGACTCCTCCCGGCCGTCGTACGCCGTGTCATCACGCTGCGCCTTCTGCAACGTGACGAGGACGACGTCCCCGACGTCCACCTCCAGGTACTTCCTGGCCCGCTTGACGCTCGGCGCACGGTGCACCTTCTCCTCGGTGGCGGCGAGGCTTGCCCGGATCTGCTTCTCCAGGTCGATGCGGTCGGTGACCACGACCACCTTGTGCGACTTCAGAGCGGGCCGGCTGCGCAGGTGCCGGACCAGGAACGCCATGGTCAGGCTCTTGCCGGAGCCCTGGGTGTGCCAGACGACACCGCCCCGATGGCCGACGGCCACGCCGGCCGCCGCCTTCCGGTCCCGCTCCTCCAGCTTCCGCGTGAGTGCCTTCACCGCCTTGAACTGCTGGTGGCGGCCGACCAGTTTGACCGTTCGGCGTCCACTGCCGAGCCGGGTGGTGAAGTCCCTTACCAGGTCGAGGAGATGGTCAGGGCGCAGCATCCCGGCGACGAGGATCTCCTGGTCGGTGAGGGCCGCCGACGCGGGTTTGCGCACCTCCTCGCGTACGCGGTCCTCGCTCACGGGCGCGACCGTGCGCCAGGGGGCGAAGTGCCGGGGCTCGGCGGTGACCGTGCCGGTCTCGGCGTGGTCACGGTCGGTGCCGACCAGGACCTGCGCGAAGCGGACGAATTCGGGTACGGCGGCCGGGGAGTTGACGCCCGCGTACCGGAGGACCTGGTCGACGGCGTCGTCCAGGGCGGCCCGCACGTCTCCCTGAGGGCCGGACACCACGGGCGCCTTGCACTCGATCACCACCCAGGGCAGCCCGTTGACGAACAGCACGAGGTCGGGTGTGACGGGAGCGGCGTCCTTGTGCTCGACCCGGAACTGGGAGACGACGAGCAGGTCGTTGCCGCCACCGGGAGTGTCCGGGTGCTCCCCGAACTCGCCGTCCCAGTCGACGAGCCGTACGTGTTCGGGGTCGCCCTTCGTCCAGCCCGGCAGGGTGCGGGCGTTGCGGCCCTTGCGCAGGAGGTCGGTCACCTCCAGGTTCCCGGCGACACCGCGTTCCTTCGGGCCCTGCCCCGGCGCGGCGCCCTGGACCAGGGCGAGGAGATGGTCCAACTGCGCGTCGCTCAGCCAGGGTTTTCCGTCCGACGGCCTCGGGTTGATCCTCGCCACGGCGGCCTTGAACCGGTCCGCGTACACGACGGCCCCGAAGCTCGTACGGTCCGAGGCGCCCGGCGCGGTGGCGGGTCCGGCGCTCGGTCCGCCCCGGAGATGGGTCCAGCCCATCGCCGTCAGTTGCTCGATCAGCGGCCGCTCGGTCCTGACGTACTCCGGCTGCTCCGCCACGCGCCTGCCCTCCCCGGCCACCGGCCTCGTTCCCCACCCTCCGGTACAGGACAGGGAATCGAAACTCTATCGGCGGCCGGGGAGTGTGGCGCGAGGTGCGCGCGGATCAGGCGGCGAGCACGGGAGAGGGTGGCCGGAAACCACCTGCTCCTTGCTCAGAGGCGCGTGGTGTCCAGGACGATCCCGAAGGGCTCGGGCAGGGTGACCGGGGTACCGAAGGCGTGAGGGCCGTCGGCCTTGGTGTAACCGAGGCCGCCCGGCTCGGAGAAGAGGGTGAGTTCGCGGTGCTGACGGTCGACCAGTAGGTACAGCGGAGCGCCGTACTCGGCGTAGCGCTTGCGCTTGGTGACGCGGTCCGTGTCGCCGTTGGACTTCGAGGTGACCTCGACCGCCAGAAGCGTCAGATCCGGAGTGACGACGATGTTGTCGTCCTGCGCGAGTTCCTCGGGGACGACGGCGATGTCCGGGACGTACCAGTTGGGCGAGCCGGGGAGATCGATGTCCCCGGAACCCTCGACGCAGCCGAGTTCGTCGACACGGTCCTCGATCTGACGGCGGATGACCCGTGTGGCGCGTTCGTGGTCCCAGGTCGGCGGCACGGGTTGGATGATCCCCTCGATGATCTGTACACGGCTGCCGGCCATGTACCTGATGGCGTGCTTCAGGGCCCGCTCGTGATCGATGTCCGCGTACCTGTCGTCGGGCTGCGGGTGGGTGCTCATGGCGTCGTCGCCTTACTTTCGCGGAACGGCGTGATCGGTGTACCACGGACGCGGTGAGTCCTGAACCGGGACGCAGGCAGTGTTCCCCATACGGGTGAGGAACACTGCCGGCGTCGGCTGCGGGAGGTACGGCACCGGGTGTGCGGATCAGGCCGCGAGCACCGGGGACGGCGGCCGGAAATCACCGCCAAGGGCAAGCTCGAACCAGATGGTCTTGCCATCCGGCCCGTCGACGCCCCCGCAGCCGCCCCACCGGTCGGCGAGACTCTCGATGATCGGCAGCCCACGGCCGCAGAGGGCCGCGGGATCGGGCATGGCCGCGCCCGGCGCGAACGGAGGCAGATCCGGACTCGCGTCCCACACACTCACGCGCAGCGCGGGGCACAGCCACTGCATCCGGACGATGACCGGGCCCTTGGAGTACCGCACCGAGTTGGTGGCGAGTTCACAGGTCAACAGCTCGGCCCGGTCGGCGAGTTCACCGATCCCGTGCGCGTGGAGTACGGCACGGAGGGTGCCCCGGACGATCCGGGGGCCGCGTGGGTCGCAGGGGAGGTGGATCTCGTACATCCAGGGGGCGGTGAACGGGATCGGGGCGGGGTGGTCGCCGTAGCCGACGTCTCGACTGACGCCGTAACCGACGGGGTGGATCGATTCGTTGCTCGGTTCAGTGCTCTGTTCGTTGCTGCTCACGAGGGTGTACCTCCGTGGTGCGGAACGGGTTCTGGGGCGCCAGGGCGCCTGCATGCGAACTGCCGGATGGCGGTGGCAGTGCCGGGACCCTGCCTTCCGGAGGGCAGGGTCCCGGTGCGCTTCCGTTGAGCGGCTGAAACGCGAATGGCGCGCTACACAATGTAGAGCCGCCCACTTAACCCGTGCCATGCTTTGAACTGGAACGAGTGAATAATTGGATTTGGTTGGACCCGGCCCACCAGCGTCGGCACACTGTGCGCGAGCAAGGAGGCTGCAAATGGCACCGAAGCACCAGCCCACGATCCGTCAGCGCCGACTCGGCGCCGAGCTGCGACGGCTCCGAGAGTCCGCAGGCATGCCCGCTCCCAGAGCAGCCGAGTTGCTGGGCACCGACCGCACCAACATCTCCAACATCGAGGCCGGTCGGTACGGCATCAGCGAGGATCGTCTGCGTCGGCTCGTGAGCATCTACGAGTGTGACGACGAGGAACTCATCGACGCTCTGGCGTCCATGACCGGAGGCCGCCGGAGCGGCTGGTGGGAGGAGTACCGGGGCAAGATCCCGCCCGATTTCCTCGACACCTCCGAACTGGAGCACTACGCCACGAGCCTGCGCTCAGTCCAGACTGCCCATATTCCCGGCATCTTCCAGACCGAAGACCATGCACGCGCCCTCTTCGACATGTTCATCCCTACCCTGCCCCGGCTTGAGGTGGAACTCCGCATCGCTCATCGGCTGGCGCGGCATGCACGGATCGCAGACGAGCCCGGTATCCCCTACATCGGACTCATCCACGAATCCGCGCTGCGTATGCAGGTGGGCGGGCGCAAGGTAGCCAAGGCCCAGCTCACTCGCCTCCTGGAAGAAGGCGAGCGTGACAACGTCACTCTCTGGGTCATCCCGTTCTCGGCTGGCGGCTTCCCCATGGCCGGCGACTCCGTGATGTACGCGGCGGGCCCCAGCTCTCACCTGGACACAGTCCTGGTCGACTCTCCGCTCGGCGCCGCGTTCTTCCACTCCTCCACTCAACTCGCCAACTTCCGCCGACGACTGGACGCAATCGAACAGGTGGCGTTGAATCCGAAGCAGTCATCAGATGCCATCGCCGAAATCGCCAACGACCTGTAAGAGGTGCCCGTCGTGTCCGCCCTGAAGTGGATCAAGTCCTCCTACTCCGAGGCCAGTGGCAACAACTGCGTTGAGGTCGCTTGGACGCAGACAGAAGTCGCCCTGCGGGACAGCAAACGCCCGGCGGATGTGATCGTCATGGACCGGGCGTCGCTTGGTGCGCTGATAGAAAGCCTCAGGTCCGGTTCACTCGGGACCGACCGCTGAGCAGGTCTTCGACCACGCCTTGCTGGATCGTGCGGAGCTTGGCGATCTGCCCATGCAGAGAATCGACTGCGCGGATTCCTGTACGCCAGGTCTTCACGATCTTCCGCTGCTCCTCGATGGGCACCACCGGGAACGGGGCATCCGCCAGCAGTTTTGAGTTGATCGTGTAGAGGCCGGAACTCGTAGCGCACCGGCTGATCCAGTACGAGCGAACAGCCTCCGCGTTCAGCCACAACATCGCGAACTCCGGGACGACCTCGTCGCGGTCGAACCTGAGCCGGAAGAGGTGGTTCTGGTAGAGCAGCCCCTCTTCGGCAGGGCCGACCAGCGCAGCACGACCGATTTGCTCCGGATTTGCATGCCCTTCGACTACCAGAACGTCACCGGCCTCCAGCTCGTACCTGGGACGGTCGCTGCTGGTCGACTCCAGGAAAGCGATGTCCGAAGCGTCAATCCGTCCCATCCGCACGTTGGCCACACGCAGGTATCCAGTGGCCCGCTTCTGTGGGGCGCGATGCGCCCCCAGCGTGATGCCTGGGTCACAGGAGACCATCATCGTCTCCAGCGTCGTACATGAGCTGTCCTGACCCCGAAGCAGTGCGGACACTGCGGCCGAGAGCAGGGTGCTCCGCTTTTCCGCGACTTGTTCGAGGTCCCCGATCCGCCGCTCGAACGCCTCGTGCGCGGCGACGACGTCACGCTGCTCAGGCAGCGGCGGGAATCCGATCTCCAGCGCGTTGAGTCGGTTCGTGTCCAGGCGCCCGCTGCCATGGCTGGTCTCCTCGACCATGCTCAGGATTGTCGGCGTCAGTACCCGCATGGCATGCGCCAGGTAGTACGGATCGATGCCACCGTCTGGGACAAGCGCCTTGCAGTCCTGGCCGAAGGCCACTTCACGCTGCGTCACCCCAATCCTGAACTCCGACTTGAGGCTCATCCCTCTCACGATGAAGAGCACGGCGCCCTTGTCGACCAGCCGTGAGCCGTTCTCTGCCCCAAGCCGGGTAACACGGCGCTCAGAATCCGTAATGCGGAACTGCTTCATGCTCGCGCCGCTGATCCAGGGGATGTCTCCGTCCCAGTACGCCTCGTTCGAGGTGCTCGGCGTCCCTCCGGACATCCACCGACCGGCATCCGCCAATCTGACCCGCTGCCACTGCTCAGGCCAGGTACAGCTTCCGGTCTCCACCGTCTCAACGCCCATAACCCAGCACCCCCAGCCACTCCGCAAGCCCCTTCGCCGCGTCCCCGCTCTCGTCCTCCAGGTCCGTCAGCGACACCTCGTACTTCTCGGCCCAGCGGCGGAAGGAGGCGACGATCTCGCGGCGGCCCGCCGCCAACGCCGCGTTCAGGCGGTCGGACAGGTCACGGCGGAGGACCGCCAGGACGACGCTCTCCGGGCCGTCCTCCTCTACCTTCTTCAGGTCCGCCGCCGCCTTCAGGTCCGGCAGGAAACGGTCGTCCAGCGCCTTGCGCTTCTTGCGCGCAGCCGTCAGGGCCCTCTTGGCCGCCGTCAACGCCTTGTCCAGGGCGACGAGTTTCTCCGGGGCGACGGGCTCCGCCGGTTCACCGGAGTCGGACTCGGACTCGTCGCCGGTGTCCGTCCCCGCGTCCGCCACCGCCGCCCTCGCCTCAGCCCCCGTCTTCGCCGCGGCCTCCGCCTCCGCGACCGCCAGATCCTCCGCCTTGACCGCCTCCAGGAACTCCGGGATCAGCTCCCGTACGACCGGCTGGTCGAGGGCCCTGCGACGCTCGGCCGGGGAGACCGACGAGCGCTTGGCGTCATCCGCGCCGCCACCGGGGACCGCCGGGTCGACGATCGCCTCGACGGAGTCGACCCAGCCTTCCAGGACCCGCTCGAAGCCGCCCGCCGCGAGGGCCTTCATGTCGTAGCGGTTCTCCGTCCACCAGGCGGCGATGATGCCGGCGGTCGTGAACTCGTCGAGGACTCCGGCTCCGCCGACCGCGGCCGTGAACCCGTCGAGAAGCCCGCTGCGCAGGTCCATCAGCTTCCGGTCCGTCGCGAGCTGCGCGAAGAGACCGGAGCTCTTCGACCACCACTCGTCATACGTCTCGCGCAGTTCCGACTCCCGCGCGTACGTCAGTCGCGGAATACGGGCGGCCGTCGCCTCCGCGCCCTCCGGCAGGAAGTCGTAGTACTCCCCTGAGTCCGTATCCGCACCCGCGTCACCGTCCCGGCGCGCGAACAGCGAACCGGCATCGACCCCGTACGCCTTGAACAGCGCCTCCTTGGCCGCGACTTCGGCGACCGGCACGCCCCCGTACAGATGCGCCCGTACGTCCTGCGGCTCTGCGGGCGGCGAGTTGTCCACCCAGCGGCGGATGTTGAAGTTCGCCTCGGGGACGCCCTTCGCGTCAGGGGCGAGGAGTTCGTCGCGGTGGACCTCGCGCGAGTAGCCGTCGACGAGGCGCCATTCACGGAAGACCGTCACGATCTTCTCGATGTGTTCGGGGCCGAGTTCGTTCTGGTTGCGGCCGGGGGTGAAGTCCCGGTCGGCGTTGATGAAGAGGACCTTCTCCAGGCGCTTCGGGTCCATCTTGCCGTGCGGGGGCCGCAGGATCAGGATGCAGGCCGGGACGCCCGCGCCGTAGAACAGGTTCGGGCCGAGGCCGATGACGGCCTCCACGCAGTCCGCGCGGAGCATCCCGATGCGGATCTCGCGTTCCTTGCCGCCCCGGAAGAGCACCCCGTACGGCATGACGACGGCCGCTCGTCCGCCGTCCTCCTCCAGAACCGACACCATGTGCTGGACGAACATCAGGTCGGCCTTCTTGCCGCTCCCCGGCGTCCAGCCCCAGTGCATCCGCTTGCCGTGGTCCTCGTCGGCCTTGGCGACGGCGTCCTCGTCGTAGGGGAGAGAGAACGGAGGGTTCGACAGGATCGCCGAGAACTTGCGCAGCCGCCCGTTCGCGTCGAGGTGGAGCGGCTCGGCGAGGGTGTCACCGTGCTGGAGGTCGAAGGTGTGGATGCCGTGCAGGACCATGTTCATGCTTGCCATGGACCAGGACGGGCCGTTCTTGTCCTGCCCGTTGACCGACAGTTCCTCGGGGTCGCCGCCGTGTTCCTCGACGTGCTCGCGGGCCGCGATCAGCATGCCGCCGGAGCCCGCGCACGGGTCGTACACCGACTCCCCGGGCTGCGGGTCGACCAGGCGCACCATCATCCGCACCACCGAACGCGGTGTGTAGAACTCGCCGCCGCGCTGGCCGGCCGAGTCCGCGAACCGGCCGAGAAGGTACTCGTAGGCCGCGCCCAGCATGTCGGGGAACTCGAAGTCCTCGTTGCGCAGCCGGTAGAGGCTGAAGTGCCGGATCAGCGAGCGGAGTTCGGGGTCGGTGAAGCGCGGCTTGGTGCCGACCACCTCGTTGAAGCCGATGTGCGAGGCGATGCCCGCGAGCAGGTCGTTGCCCTCCTGCAGCGCCACCAGGGCCTCGTCGAGGCCCTGGCCGACCTTCTCGGTCAGGGCCATGATGCCGGGCGCCGGGCTCTGCGGCTTCTCCGGGTCGTGGTGGGGTCCACGCCACCAGCGGGCCCTCGGCGGCACGTAGAAGACGCGGGGGTAGGCGGCCGGATTGTTCGCCTTGGCCAGCGCCTTCGTCTCGTCGCTGCCGGTCTGCGCGAGCCGCTCCTCGTACACCCGCTTCCACTCCGGCTCGAACTCGTCCGAGGCCCGCTTCAGGAAGAGCATCCCGAAGATGAAGTCGCGGTACTCGGAGGCGTCCATCCGGCCGCGCAGGATGTCGGCGGCCGAGAAGAGATGGCGTTCGAGCTCGGGCAGGGTGATTCGGGCCACGCGCGGATCCTTCGTACGGAAATGGAGGTGCTACGGAAGGTTAGACGGCCCGCCGGTGCGGGAGGTAACCCGCGCGGAACCCGGACATCCGCCGCCGCCGTACGGCGAGGGGCGCGGCCGTCGCTCAGACCTTGACGATGCCCAGGCTGACCAGGAGTCGCCACACGTCCGTGGACGGGTCGCGGCTCAGGACCTCGCAGTTCTTGGCGTGCCCCGAGCGGGCGGCCCGTTCCTTCGCCGAGCGACCGTACTGCGGGGCCTCGAACGTGGCGTTGGCGGGCTTGCACGCATCGTGCTCGCACTGACCGACCAGGGCTCGCGCGTGCTGCACCGCCGCCTTCTCCTTGCCCTTCAGCGCCTTGGTACGGGCAGCGTCAAGGCCCTTGTCGGGCTTGTCGAACCGCTTGTACGCGGGGTCGGCCTTGCGCAGCTTCTCCAGGACGTGCGTGTTCTTCGCCGCGCCCTGGGCGCCGCCGAACGGCTGGAAGTGCAGCAGCAGCCACAGCTCGAAGGAGGGGTGGGAGAAGCAGACCTCGGTGTCCGAGTCCGCCGCGGCCTCGAAGGCCTCGGGGATGTCGTGGTGGCTGTCCCGGTCGAAGAGCACCCAGGTCTCGTCCTCCCCCTGGGCAGCGTCGACGACCGCCTTGACGGCACGGGACGGGATCAGGCCGTCGGCCTTGCGGACCGGCTTGATGGTGAAGGCCGGCCGGCCGGTCTCGCTGTCCCCGCTCCCGTACTCCTTGTTGAGGTATCGCAGGTAGTCGTACTCGGTCACCTCGCCTTCGCATCCCACGTACAGCACCCGCTCGCGACGTGAGTACTGCGGCGGAGGTGCCTGCGGCGCCATCACCGTGCTCGCCGCGTCCTTCTTCGACCTGCGCTTGCTGCTCATGCTCCGTGCCCACCCCGCTCGCTCACGCCGTCGCTGCCGCCTTCTCCTCCAGCCAGGACACCTCACGGGCGATCTCGCCCGGAGTCACCCGGGGCACCCCTCCGTACCGGCCCCGCAGATAGCCGCGCTCCAGGTCCTCGCCGACCTCCGGGTGTGCGGCGACCAGCGGATACAGCTCGGTCGCGCCGGACTTCGTCTTCGCGGTGAGCCATACCTGGTCCCGGCCGAGCGGGCGGTCCAGCACGGCGTTGCCGAGCAGCGTGGCGTCATGCGTGGTGAAGATCAGCTGGGCACCCTTGGCATTGGCCTTACGGTCCTGGAAGAGGCGGACGACCTCGGCGGCCAGCGTGGGGTGGAGACTGGAGTCGAGCTCGTCGACCAGCAGCGTCGTCCCGTTGTCAAGGACGGTGAGCATCGGGCCGAGGAAAGCGAACCACGCGTGTGTGCCGAAGCTCTCCTCGCTGAGGAAGTCGAGCGGCACCGCTTCCGCCCCCTCCGTCCGGTGCCGAAGGGAGACCCCACCGGTGTCCGGATCGAGATCGAGGCCGGTGACGCCCAGGTCGGCGGCAGCCAGCAGCTGGACGAGCCGTTCGCGGTAGCCGGTGTCATCGTGGAGTTCGGTGAGGCGGCGCTTGGTCCAGTCGGCACGGTGTGTGATGTCCTCGCCCGGGGTCATCAGCCACAGGTTGTTCAGGAACCAGCGGTGCAGGGCGGACAGCTGAGGGTCGTTGAGGGTGGCTGCGGTGGAGAGGAAGAGGGCGTTCGGCCGGGTGAGCGCGACCAGGTCGTCGCGGCGGCCGGTGAAGGCCGAGCTCTCGAAGAGGTATTCGTCGCCGTCCTCCGGCGGGCGGTCCGCCTCCCTGTCGAACCACACCTCCCGGATGCCGCCCGGGTAGGCGTGCAGCCATTCGGCCTCCACCCGGTCGTCGGAGAGTTCGAAGCCGTAGGTGTAGCGGACGGGGGTGCGGGCGCCGAGGACCAGGTCGACCTCGAAGAGGGTGGTCTCCTCGGCGCCGGCGGCGGCCAGCTTGAAGGGCTGCCGGTTCGGCACCCCGGGATACTTGGCCCAGTCCGCGAAGGAGGTACGTACCGCCTCCCGCATGGCGTGGAACGCGCTGAGCATGTTGCTCTTGCCGGAGGCGTTCGCACCGAAGATCCCGGCCACGGGCAGCACCGGCACGTGCCCGCCACCGTCCTGAGCGATCCCGCTGTCCCGCGCGATGCTGTTGGAACTGTCCACACTGTCCGCAGCGACAAGTGTCAGCTCGGCCTCGTCCCGGATCGAGCGGTGATTCGCCACGCGAAAGCGCAGAAGCACCGTCCACCTCCCGAAGGGGCGGGGAGGTCCCGCCGCCGGCTCACACTGCGCGGACCTTCCGCGACGGCCAGCCTATGCCGGGGTGGCCGGACCGTGCCAGCTCCAATGAGCCCCCGATGATCAGGCTGTGGCAGTTTCCCGGCGAACCGTGGTGGCGATCGTGGCCGAGCCGACGACGCGGGTGCCGTCGTACAGGACGATCGCCTGGCCGGGGGCGACGCCGCGGACGGGCTCGGTGAAGGACACCTCGAGGGAGCCGTCGACGAGTTCCGCCGTCACCTCGGTCTCGCCGCCGTGGGCGCGCAGCTGGGCGGTGTAGGTGCCGGGGCCGGCCGGGGCGGCGCCGCACCAGCGGGGCCTGATCGCGGAGAGCGCGGTGACGTCGAGGGCCGCCGCGGGGCCGACGGTGACGGTGTTGGTCACCGGGGAGATGTCGAGGACGTAGCGGGGCTTGCCGTCGGAGGCGGGGGTACCGATGCGCAGGCCCTTGCGCTGACCGATGGTGAAGCCGTACGCGCCCTCGTGGGTGCCGACCTTGCTGCCGGACTCGTCGACGATGTCGCCCTCGGCGCGGCCGAGGCGGTTCGCGAGGAAGCCCTGGGTGTCGCCGTCGGCGATGAAGCAGATGTCGTGCGAGTCCGGCTTCTTGGCGACGGCGAGTCCGCGTCGCCCGGCCTCCGCGCGGATCTCCTCCTTGGTGGTGACCGTGTCGCCGAGCGGGAACATCGCGTGGGCGAGCTGGCGGTCGTCGAGCACGCCGAGGACATAGCTCTGGTCCTTGGCCATGTCGGAGGCACGGTGCAGTTCGCGGGTGCCGTCCTCGCGGAGGACCACCTGCGCGTAGTGGCCGGTGCAGACCGCGTCGAAGCCGAGGGCCAGCGCCTTGTCGAGCAGCGCGGCGAACTTGATCTTCTCGTTGCAGCGCAGGCAGGGGTTGGGGGTGCGGCCCGCCTCGTACTCGGCGACGAAGTCCTCGACGACGTCCTCGCGGAAGCGGTCGGCGAGGTCCCACACATAGAACGGGATGCCGATGACGTCGGCGGCGCGACGGGCGTCACGCGAGTCCTCGATGGTGCAACAGCCCCGCGCGCCCGTGCGGAAGGATTGGGGGTTCGCGGAGAGGGCGAGGTGGACGCCGGTCACGTCGTGACCCGCTTCGGCCGCGCGGGCGGCGGCGACGGCGGAGTCGACTCCACCGGACATGGCGGCCATGACGCGGAGGGGGCGGAAGGGCTGCGGGGTGTCAGTCATAACCCTTCAAGGGTACGGGGCGAGGGAACCCGGGCCGCCGGAATTCCGTTTACGATCATGTGACTCCACCCACGCGTAAACGCGCGGGCTTCCTGCGTCGGTGGCTAAGCCGCCGCGCAGAGGACCAGCCCGGCCCTGTTGAGGACGTTCACCGCGCCGACGTGGTCCGCGTTCGCCGCGAACCCGCACGCCGTGCACTGGAACTTCGCTTGGGTGACGCGGTTCTCCTTCGCGACATGCCCGCATTCGGGGCATGTGCGGGAGGTGTTGCGCGCGTCCACCGGGACCACGAGGCGAGAGGCACTCTCAGCCTTGTTCGCCAGGATTCCGAGGAACTGCGCCCAACCCGCGTCGAGGATGCTGCGGTTGAGCCCGGCCTTCGCGGCAGCGCCGTTCGGGAGGAACGCGCCGTCGTTGTCGGGGTCGGGCTTGGGCTTGGGGGTGCGGGTCATGCCCGATGTGTTCAGCCGCTCGTGCGCGATCACGTCGTGGTCGGTGATGAGCGCGCGGGCGGTCTTGTGGTGGAAGTCGGCGCGCTGCCGCCGGATCTTGCCGTGCAGCTTGGCGACCTTCCGGGCGGCGGCCCGGTGGGCCTTGGTGCGCCGCTTGGTGCGCTTGGGGAACGTCGCGAGGTGCCGCTGTGCCTCGGCGAGTTCGTCGGCCGCCGCTTGAAGGAAGCGGGGGTTGGCGACGTGTTCACCGTCCGAGGTGGTCAGGAATTGGGCGACACCCATATCGATACCGACGATCGCCCCGGTGGACGGCAGCTCCTCGGCGGGCACGTTGTCGCAGGCGAGGACAACGTACCAGCGGTTGCCCTCGCGCTTCAACGAGATCGTCTTGACACGGCCGCGCACGGGCCGGTGCTGGTGCACGCGGACGTGCCCGATGCCCTGGAGGCGTACGCGGGTCTGGCGGTCGTGCGGGGTGGAGTCCCAGCGGCAGCCGTCGCCGTCCTTCGGGAACACCACGGTGTCGAAGTGCCCGACCCCCTTGAAGCGCGGGTAGCCCGGCGTCCGACCGGCCTTGACCCGGCGGAAGAAGGCGGCGAACGCCTTGTCGAGGCGGCGCAGGGTGGCCTGCTGCGAGGAGAACGACCAGCGGCCCTGGCGCTCGGGATCGAACGCGCGGATCTCCTTGAGCTGCGCGGACTGGTCCCCGTAGCGCACGGTGGTCTTCGAGGCGTGCCGGTAGGCGTCCCGGCGTTCCTGGAGGGCGCCGTTGTACAGCGAGCAGTGGTCGCGCAGCATCTCGCCGAGCGCGACGGTCTGACGGGCCGTGGGGCGCAGGAGGAACTTGTACGCGCGGATCACGAGCCGTCCCCCTTCTTCTCCGGGCGTTCCCACTGGGTGTTGATGTACTTCTCGACCGTGGCCGCCGACACGGCGCCGACCGATGCCGCGAAGTACGACGACGACCACAGCGTGGGCATCCTCGACTTCAGGTGCGGGAACTCCTCGCGCAGGACGCGGGACGTGAAGCCCTTGAACTGGTTCGCCACGTATGAGGCCGACGACTTCGCATCGTGCTTCACGAAGAGGTGCACGTGGTCGGGCGTCACCTCAAGGGTGATGACCTCCCACCCTCGTTCGTCGGCCTTCTGCCGGATCAGTTCGTCCAGCCGTTCCGCGACCCGGCCGTCGAGGACCGGGCGGCGGTACTTCGGGCACCACACGATGTGGAGCCCGAGGTCATACACGCCGCCGGAGAATCGGCGAACCTTCCTGGTCACAGTCACGGTCACGCGATCACTATACACACGTCGCAGGTCTAGTGCGACAGAAAGGTGGGCTCAGGTGAACAGTGCAGATCCGTGCGCACAGTTGAGGTCAGAGCAGGGCTCAGAAGCCATTCCCCACCCCGCTAAAGCGGGGCGTCCCCTGGCTAGGTCCTGATGGGGGAGAACAAAGCAGCCGAGGACGGCGACCGGCGCATCGGACGACGGGCCCTGATCGTGGGCGGGCTGGCGGCCGCGACGGGTACGGCGGTGCTGGCCCGGGACGAGCTGGCGCGGCTGTGGTGGCGCGTGCCCGGCATCGAGAAGCCGCGCGAGCAGGGCGTGGTCGACTTCGCGGGCGCCCGCTGGGTGGCGGCCTCGGAGGCAAACTGGCGGCGCGCGGACCGGCCGGACGACTACGACATCGACATGGTGATCGTCCATGTCACGCAGGGCGACTTCGACAGCGCGGTGCAGGCGTTCCAGGACCCGGAGCACAAGGCGTCCACGCACTACATCGTCGGTCAGGACGGCCGTATCACGCAGATGATCCGCGAGCTGGACGTGGCGTACCACGCGGGGAATCGCGACTACAACGAGCGCAGTGTCGGCATCGAGCACGAGGGCTTCGTGGACCGGCCCGAGGATTTCACGGACGAGATGTACGAGGCCTCGGCCCGTCTCACGGCCCGCATATGCGCGCGCTACGGCATCCCCGCCGACCGGGAGCACATCATCGGCCACATCGAGGTCCCCGGCACCGACCACACCGACCCGGGCCCCCACTGGGACTGGAACCGCTACCTGAAACTCGTCCGCGCGGCCCGCACGTCGCGGGCCTGAGCGGCAGCCCCGCCCGGCCGTACGTGCCGGGCGGGGCTGCCGCTCACCGGCTCATGCCGGCTGCCGCGGCGCCCTCGCGAACTCCTCCACGGACGGCAGCAGACCGGTGATCATCTGCCAGACCTCCTTGGCGTCGACCCGGACCAGCTTGAGCGCGGTGGTGTCGTCGACCTGACCGGGCAGCACCGGTTCGGCGGGCAGCTCGCGGTGCCAGTAGCCGAGGGGACCGCAGTCCCACACCGCGAACCCGCGCACCCGGGCGGCGGGGGCGCCCTCGTCGTGGCCCTGCCACGCGGCGGTCATCCGCCAGCTGGACCGCATCCCGGCGATCAGCCGGGCGAGGGTGCCGAGCTGCGACTTCCGGGTGAGCCCGGCGCCCCTCAGCGCATCGGTCACCCGCTCGATGCCCTCCTCGGCGGTCAGTCCGGGCAGACCGTCCAGGGTGCCGAGCCCCGCGTCGAGGACTGTCATGGTCGTCTCGACCACCGGCGTGGGCACGTCCACGGTGTCCTCCGCCTGGAGGTTGACCATCCGCGCCAGCGCCCACACGAGCATCTTCGGCTCCAGGCGGACGTACTCCGACTCCGCCGAACCCGGCCAGGACTCGTGGGAGTAGACGTAGCCGTCGCCGATGGTGACGCCGTGGTGGAGGGTGCCGTGCTCGCCGAGCGCCTCGACGTGGAGGACGACGGCGGGCGCCCGCAGGGTGCTGACCAGCGGGCCCAGCAGGAAATCGAGGTCGCCCTCCGGGTCGATGAGGCCCGCCTCGCGCAGTTCGCGGTCGGCCTCGGCCAGCTCGGGGGGCACCTCCTCCCCTCCGGTGCGGTGACCGAGGACGGCCAGGTGGCTCTCGGCGAGCCGGAACCGGCCCCGCGTGCTGTCATACGAGGGCATGGTGTGTCGCTTTCATCGGCGGAAGGGTCGGGCGGCGGGGGCCCGGGGAGGCGGGGCGGGGGCTCGGGCGGTCCGTGGGGCTCACTGGAAGACCTCCAGCCAGTTCAGCGACCTGTTGAAGAAGGCGCGGACGGCCCCGCCCCGGGTGAGGTTGCGGGTGTTGACGCCGCACATCACGGCGGCCAGGACGAGGTCGGTGGCGTCGGCCGGACCGAGGACGGTCAGCGTGGCCTTCTTCCGGGCGCCCCTGCCGTGCCGGCCGGTCCGGATCTCCACGCCGTCCCGGACGAGTGCGCGGTCGCGGTGCCTGGAGCCGGTCGCGAGGTAGCGGTACTCCCGGCCGGCGACCCGCATCCGCAGGGCCCGTCCGGCTCTGGTCTGCGCCCAGCGGTTGCGCTGGAGACGGATCCCGGCCCCGCCGACGCTGAGCTGTCCCAGATGCAGCGAGGGCTTGCGCCCGTAGGCCCAGCCGCTGAAGGAGGTCGCGGGGAGGGTGTCCCCGCTGACCGCGGTGACATGACGGTCACCGTGCCGGCTCACCGGGTAGACCACCTCGACCCGCCCGAACTCCCCCAGGGCGCCCCGGTAGCCGAACGTCCAGGTCGTCCGATGACCCGAACGGTCCTCCCAGTGGTCCAGGGTGTACGTGTGTCGCTGCATCGTTCCTTCCCCTCGCGCCGCGCGGCGCGGATCTGCCGTGGCCCGCATCAGTCGAACGGGTTGAGTGCGCTGCCGAGTGCCTTGGCGCCCTCCGAGATGGCCTCGCCGGCCTTCTCGGCCTTGTCGCCGACCCAGTCGGCGGCCTCCTCCGCGCCCTTGCTGATGCTGTCCCAGTTGTCCCAGACCAGGGTTCCGGCGTACGCGATCCCAGTGCCGACGGCGAGGCCGACGGTGACCGGGTTGGGGGCGATCATGGCGGCGGTGAGCGAGGCGTTGAAGGCCGTACCGGTCCAGTTGGAGAGGTACTTGGCCTTGTCCTCCTTCCACGCCTTGCCGTGGTCCATGGTCGCCAGGTTGGCCACGCCCCAGGCGGTGGCGCCGGCGGAGCCCACGATGCCGAGGCCGCGCATCCATCCGGCGGCCTTGGCCGCGTTGGCGAGACCACCGCGCTGGGCGACGCGGAGCAGGTTGGCCTCGGTGGAGGTGGGCAGGTAGAAGGCCCCCTGGCGCATGTATCCGGCGAGCATCGCCGCCTCGTCGGAGCCCGCGAGCGCGGCGGTCGGCACCCGGGTCAGCCAGCTTCCGGCCCTGGGGATCCTGGACAGCTTGTCCCAGTGGCCGTTGATCATGCGGGCGGTGAAGGTGCCCGGCGCGTTGAGCACCTTGGAGGACTTGAAGTACGAGATGAGCGACTTGCCGCCCAGCAGTGCCGTGGTCGACGAGGTGAAGAACGCCGACAGGTTGGCCGCGCCCTCGATGTACGTCGAGACCGCCTTGCCCAGCTTCTCGTTGCCGGTGAGCTGGGTGACGGCGTCGCCCTGGATCCGTACGAGCCAGTCGTCGAGGACCTCAGAGCTCGTACCGGTCAGGATTTCACATTCCCGGGTCGCGCCGGGCGGGCTCAGGTCAGTCCCGCCGCCCGGGCCCGTTCCACTGCCGGGCCGATGGCCTTGGCCAGCGCCTCCACGTCGGCTTCCGTGGACGTGTGCCCCAGGGAGAAGCGCAGGGTGCCGCGGGCCAGATCGGGGTCCACCCCGGTGGCCAGCAGGACGTGGCTCGGCTGGGCCACACCGGCGGTGCACGCGGAGCCGGTGGAGCACTCGATGCCCTGGGCGTCGAGCAGGAGAAGCAGGGAGTCGCCCTCGCAGCCCGGGAAGGTGAAGTGGGCGTTGGCCGGGAGGCGGCCGTCCGGGGCGGGGTCGCCGCCGAGGACGGCGTCCGGTACGGCGTCGAGGACCGCCGCCGCGAGGTCGTCGCGCAGCAGCCCGATCTCGCGGGCGAACCACTCCTGTTGCTGGGCGGCGAGTCGTCCGGCGACCGCGAAGGAGGCGATGGCGGGGACATCGAGCGTGCCGGAGCGGACATGTCGCTCCTGGCCGCCGCCGTGCAGTACGGGTACGGGGGTGTACTCGCGCCCGAGAACCAGGGCGCCGATGCCGTACGGGCCGCCGATCTTGTGGCCGGAGACGGTCATCGCGGCGAGCCCGGCGGCGGCGAAGTCCACCGGGACCTGGCCGAAGGCCTGGACCGCGTCGGAGTGCAGGGGCACGCCGAACTCGGCGGCGGCCTCGGCAAGTTCACGGACCGGCAGGATCGTGCCGATCTCGTTGTTGGCCCACATGACGGTGGCCAGGGCGACATCGTCGGGGTTGCGGGCGATGGCTTCGCGCAGGGTGTCCGGGTGGACCCGGCCGTGGGGGTCGACCGGCAGGTACTCGACGGTCGCGCCCTCGTGCTCGCCCAGCCAGTGGACGGCGTCGAGGACGGCGTGGTGCTCGACAGGGCTGGCGAGGACCCGGGTACGGGCCGGGTCGGCGTCGCGGCGGGCCCAGTACAGGCCCTTCACTGCGAGGTTGTCGGCCTCCGTACCGCCCGAGGTGAAGACGATCTCGCTGGGGCGGGCGCCGAGTGCTTCGGCGAGGGTTTCGCGGGCCTCCTCGACGGTGCGCCGGGCGCGGCGGCCGGCCGCGTGGAGGGAGGAGGCGTTGCCGGTGACGCCCAGGTGCGCGGTGAGCGCCTCGACCGCCTCGGGGAGCATCGGGGTGGTCGCGGCGTGGTCGAGGTAAGCCATGGTGGGGACGATTCTACGGGGCGGGGTGCCGCGGGCACGGATCGCGGGTGGTCGGGGTGGGGGGCGGCTCGGGGGCTCCCTGTCCTCCGGTGCGGTCTCCGGGGTTGTCCGGTGCGGTCGCCGGTGCCCGTCGCAGGGGTTTTCGCCCCCGCCGCCCCTTCCCGTCCCGTCCCCGGGGGCTGTGCCCCCGGACCCCCCTTCGGCCCTTCGGGCCTCGTCCTCAAACGCCGGACGGGCTGGGATAGGCCGGACGGGCTGGGATAGGCCGGGCGGGCTGGGATCAGGCCAGGCGGACTCTGGCCAGTTGGCGGGACTGGGCCACCAGGCGGTTCTCGCTGTCCCAGACCTCGGCGTCCTCCTCCAGGAAGCCGCCGGCCAGGTTGCGGGTGGTGATCGAGACGCGCAGGGGGCCGGGGGCGGGGCGGGAGCGGATGTGCGCGGTGAGTTCCACCGTGGGGACCCAGCCGGAGATACCCAGTTCGAAGGCGGTCGGCGGCAGGGCGTCCACCGCGAGCAGCAGGGAGAACGGGTCGGGGTCCCGGCCGTCGGCGAGGCCGAACCAGGCCCGCATCTCCCCCTTGCCGGAGGGCTGCCCGAGGGCCCAGCCCAGGGTCGAGGGGTCGAGCTTGAGCATCAGACGGTCGGTGATCGCGGAGCTGCCCTCGACGGGGGCGGGACCGTCTTCCGCACCGAAGCACTGCTCCATCGGCGGGATCGCGGGCGGCTCGGCCGTCGTACGGACGTCGTCGGGGAGGGAGTCCAGGTCGCCGTAGGAGGCGAGGACGCGGATGCGTTCGATCTCCCGGCCCTGCTCGTCCCGCTGGACCAGGGATGCCTGACCGGTCGACAGGGTCCGTCCGGTGCGCACGGTCTCGGTGCGGACGACGGCCGGGCCCGGCTGGGAGGCGGTCAGATAGTGAGCGGAGATGGTGAACGGGTCGGAGTGCGGCAGGAAGTCCGCGAGCGCGCGGCCCAGGACCGCCAGCAGGTAGCCGCCGTTGACGGCGTTGATGATCGTCCAGCCGGCGGAGAGGTCGATGTCGTAGACGCCGGGGGCACGCGGGGTGAGAGCGGTGTCGCGGTCGAACTCGCTGGCGCCGATCGCGGCCCGGGTGGCCTGGGCGGAGGCTGCTTCTGACATGGCTGAACAGTACAAGAAGATAATACTAAGCGGTAGCTTTGTGCCGGGGGGAACGGGAACCGGCGCCGACTACTCCTCCTCGCGGGCCGTCGAACGGCGGTGCCACGCGCGCGGCGCCCTCCAGTGGTAGCGCATCGCGAGCAGCCGCAGCACGAAGGCCGTGACCACGGCGAGGGAGCTGGTCATCGCGTTCAGCACGTCGAAGCGGATGCACAGAGCGACCATGACGGCGCCGACCATGGCCGGGACCGCGTACAGATCACGGTCCCAGCGCAACAGCGAGGGCACCTCGTTGGCCAGCACGTCGCGCAGCACACCGCCGCCGACCGCGGTGGCCAGCCCCAGACAGGCGGACGCGGTCAGGCCGAGCCCGTAGTCGTAGGCCTTGGTGGTCCCCACGACACAGAAGAGGCCGAGGCCGGCCGCGTCGAAGACGTTGACGCCGACCTGGATGCGCTCCACGTGCGGGTGGAGGAAGAACACCAGGGACGCGGCGACCAGGGGCGTGACGAAGTAGCCCAGGTCAGTGAAGGCGGCGGGCGGCACTGCGCCGATCACCAGATCGCGAAAGAGCCCTCCGCCCAGCGCGGTGCCCTCGGCGAGTACGGCGATGCCGAAGACGTCGAAGTTCTTGCGCACGGCCAGCAGGGCACCGGAGATCGCGAAGACGAAGATGCCCATCAGGTCGAGCACATGCAGGACGGACGGACTGAACAGTTGCTGGAGCACCCGTACATTCTTACTCAGCAAGCAGCCCTCGCCTTGCAAAACAAGGCGAGGGCTGCTGTGAGCTTGCTGTCTCCAGCGGAGCAGCGGACTATACGGCTTCGTCGGCCTTTTCAGCCTTGTCCGTCTTCTCGGGCTCGTCCGCCAACTCGGGCTCGTCGGCCTTGCCGGTGTCCGCGGTGTCCGCGGTGTCCGCGGCCTTGTCCACCTTCACGGCCTTCGCGGCCTGCTCGGCCTTGCCCGCCGCCGCTTCCGCCTTCTCGGCCTGCTCCGGCAGCGTCGGCGGGACGTCCTCCACGCCCTCGCGCGTGGCCGGCACGACCTCGCCGGTGGTCCGCTTCAGCGTTCCGGCCGCGATCTCGTCGGCGAAGTGGCAGGCCACCCGGTGACCGCCGCCGACGTCCCGGAGTTCCGGCCGCTCGGTCGCGCACCGGTCGGCCTGCGCCCACGGGCAGCGGGTGTGGAAGCGGCATCCGCTCGGCGGGTTCGCCGGAGAGGGCAGGTCGCCGATGAGCAGGATGCGCTCGCGCCGGTCCTCCACCTCCGGGTCGGGCACCGGCACGGCCGACATCAGGGCCTTGGTGTACGGGTGCCTCGGCTCGGCGTAGAGCGCGTCGCTCGGCGCCTCCTCGACCAGGGAGCCCAGGTACATCACACCGATCACGTCGGAGATGTGCCGGACCACCGCGAGGTCGTGGGCGATCACCAGATAGGTCAGGCCGAGTTCCTCCTGGAGTTCCTCCAGCAGGTTGATGACCTGGGCCTGGACGGACACGTCGAGCGCGGAGACCGGCTCGTCGCAGATGATCACATCGGGTTCGAGAACCAGCGCGCGGGCGATGCCGATGCGCTGGCGCTGGCCGCCGGAGAACTCGTGCGGGTAGCGGGCGAGCGCGTTGGAGGGCAGGCCGACCTTGTCCAGGATCGACTTGATCTTCTCCCGGCGCTCCTCCTGGTCCTTGCCGATGCCGTGGGCGACCATGCCCTCGGACAGGATCGACTCGATGTTCTGCCGGGGGTTGAGCGAGCCCAGCGGGTCCTGGAAGACCATCTGGAGCCGGCGCCGGAAGCGGCGCATCTCCTCACCCGGTAGCTTCGCGAGGTCGGTGCCGTCGAGGACGACGGAGCCCTCGGTGATGTCCACCAGCCGCAGCACCGACCGCCCGAGGGTGGTCTTGCCGCAGCCGGACTCGCCGACCAGGCCGTAGGTCTGGCCGGCCTCGACCTTCAGGGAGATCCCGTCCACGGCGTAGACGTGACCGACCGTGCGGTCGAACAGGACCCCCTTCTTGATGGGGAAGTGGACCTTGACGCCGTCCAGTTCGAGCAGGCTCATGCGGGGACCTCCTCGGCCTTAGCGTCGTCGAGTACGGGGTGGACGCACCGCACCTGATGACCGGTGGCACGCGGTTCGGTGAGCGGCGGGGTGCCGGTCAGGCAGCCCATCTCGTACCGGTCGCAGCGGGGCGCGAAGGCGCAGCCGTCGGCCCAGGCGATGCGGTCGTTGATGGAGCCGCGGATGGGCTGGAGCGGCTCGCCCCGGGGGGCGTCGAGACGCGGGATGGAGCCCAGCAGCCCGTGCGCGTACGGGTGGGTGGGGTGGGCGAACAGCTCACGGCGCCCGGCGGACTCCACGACCTTGCCCGCGTAGAGCACGTTGACCTGGTCGCAGAGACCGGCGACCACACCGAGGTCGTGGGTGATCATCAGCAGGGCGGTGCCCTCCTGGTCCACGAGTTCCTTGAGCAGTTCCAGGATCTGCGCCTGGATCGTCACGTCCAGCGCCGTGGTGGGCTCGTCGGCGATGAGCATGCTCGGGGCGCAGGCCACCGCCATGGCGATCAGCGCGCGCTGGCGCATGCCGCCGGAGAGCTGGTGCGGGTATTCATTGAGCCGGCGGGTCGGGTCGGGGATGCCGACCCGGTCCAGCAGGGTGGCGGCCTCCTTGCGGGCGGCCGCGCCCTTCATCCCGCGGTGGCGTTCGAGGATCTCGGTGACCTGCACCCCGACCGGCACGACCGGGTTGAGCGAGGACAGCGGGTCCTGGAAGATCATCGCCATCTGGCTGCCGCGCAGATCGCGGCGGGCGGACGGGCTCATCGTGAACAGGTCCGTACCGTCGAACAGGGCACGGCCGCCGACCTTGACGCCCTTGTGGGGCAGCAGGCCCATCAGGGCCAGGGAGGTGACGGACTTTCCGCAGCCGGACTCGCCGACCAGGCCCACGACCTGGCCCTGGTCGACCTCGAAGGAGACGCCGTCGACCGCCCGGGACTCCTGGCGGCCGTGGCCGCCGAAGGTGACGGTCAGTTCGTCGACAGTGAGCAGAGACATGGTGGTTCAGCCCCTCAGCTTCGGGTCGAGGGCTTCCCGCATGGCCTCGCCGAGGAGGGTGAAGCCGAGGGCGGTGATGATGATGCCGACGGCGGGGTAGACCGCCATCATCGGCGCGTTGTCGAAGAAGCGCTGCGCCTGGGTGAGCATGACGCCCCACTCGGGGATGGCCGGGTCGGGGTTGCCGAGGCCCAGGTAGGACAGCGCGGCGGCCTCGATGATCGCGGTGGCCAGGGAGAGCGTGGCCTGCACGATCACCGGGCTGAGCGAGTTGGGGATGATCTGCGAGACCACGATGCGCCGCTTGCGCACGCCCAGGGACTTGGCGGCCAGCACGTAGTCCGCTCCGCCCTGCACCAGCATGGAGCCGCGCAGCAGCCGGGCGAACACCGGGATCTGCACGATCCCCACGGCGATCATCACCGTGGTCAGGGACTGCCCCATGACGGCGGCGATGGACACCGCCAGCAGCAGCGAGGGCATCGCCAGCATGATGTCGATGAACCGCATGATGACGGAGTCGATGCGCCTGCCCCGCTCGCCACCGAGGGTGGCGAACGCGCCGGCCAGGCCGCCGATCAGGAAGCCGATGCTCAGGCCGATCAGTGTGGCGACGACACCGACCAGCAGCGTCTGGCGGGCGCCGACCAGGAAGCGGGAGAACAGGTCCCTGCCGAGGTGGTCCAGCCCGAACCAGTTCTCGCCGCGCATGCCGACGAACTCGCCGCGGTTGGAGAAGACCTCGTCGCGCCAGGTCTGCGCGGTCGGGGAGTACGGGGCGATGTAGGGGCCGACGATCGCGAGAAGGACGAACAGGGCGATGATGACCGCGCCGACGATCGCCATCTTGCTGCGCTTGAGGCGTCGGAACGCCTCCCGCCACAGGCTGGCGCCGGTGCTGGTCTCCTTGGTCGCGGCCAGTTCGGCGAGGCGCTGGATCTTGTCGGTCTTGGTGGTGGCGACGCTCATTAGTGCACCCGCACTCTCGGGTCGATGAGGCTGTACGCCAGGTCCACCAGCAAGTTGATCAGGACGTAAATCAGCGCGATGAACATGATGAATCCGACGAGCACGGGGTAGTCACGGCCGTTGATCGCGGTCCAGATGAAAGAGCCGATGCCGCCGAAGGAGAACACCGACTCGGTCAGGACCGCGCCGGACAGCAGGGAGCCGGTGAGCAGGCCGACGGCGGTGATCACGGGAAGCAGCGCGTTGCGCATCACGTGCCGGCCGCGGATGACGCTCCGCTTGAGGCCCTTGGCCTCGGCGGTGCGGACGTAGTCCTCGTCCTGCACCTCGAGGACGCTGGCGCGGGTCATGCGCACGATGACCGCGAGCGGGATGGTGGCCAGGGCGACGGAGGGCAGGACCAGATGGGTGATCGCGTTCCAGGAGGCGTCGAACTCACCGGTGAGGATGCCGTCCAGGACGGCGAAGCCGGTCACGTCGGTGGCGTTGATACCGGTGTCCAGGCGTCCGTAGCTGGGGAAGATGCCGAGGTTGACGGCGAAGATCTGCTTGAGGATCAGGGCCAGGAAGAAGACCGGGATGCAGATGCCGACGAGTGAGCCGGAGACGGCGCTGAGGTCGAGCCAGCTGCCGCGCTTGCGAGCGGCGAAGTAACCGAGCGGGACACCGACGGCCACGGCGAGCAGGATCGCCAGCAGGGACAGCTCCACGGTCGCGGGGAACCGCAGGACGAACTCGTCCCACACCGGCTGTCCGGTCTGGGTGGAGGTCCCCAGGTCGAGTTCGAAGATGCGCTTGAGGAAGCGCCAGTACTGAACGTGTACGGGCTGGTCGAGCCCGAGCGCACGGTTGATGCGCGCCACTTCGGCTTCGGTGGCCTTTTCCCCCAGGATCGCTGAGGCGGGTCCACCGGGCAGCCGGTTGAGCCACAGGAAGAGCAGAACCGACAGGCCGAGCAGCGTGGGTATGAGCTGGAGCAGTCTTCGTACGACGAGACGCAGCACCCCGCATGCCCCTTTCTTGCGTGAGGTCTTACATGAATGGACCCGCCCGGCCGCCGAGGTGCGGCGGCCGGGCGGAACCCCCCGTTGGTTTTCCTGCCGATCAGGCGCTTACTTGAACGAGGCCTCGGAGAAGACCTCCTGCGTCAGCGGGGAGACGTTCGGCGGGTTCACGTTCTTGGCGAAGGCGATGGCCGGCGGGGAGGACGAGATCGGAACACCCGGGAGGTAGTTCATGATGACCTCGTTGGCCTTCTCGTACGCGGCGGTGCGCTCCTCGGCCTTGCCCATCTTCGAGCCGGCGTTCACGGCGTCGAAGACCGTCTTGTCCTTGAAGCCCCACTGCTTGTCGAACCCGGCGAACCAGGTGCCGATGAAGTTGTAGCCGTCGTTGAAGTCACCGGTCCAGCCGAGCATGTGCAGGGCGCAGGAGCCCGCCTCGGTGGCGTCCAGGTAGTCCGGGGCCCACTTCATGGCCTTCGGCACGACGGTGATGCCGGCCTTCTCGAGGTCGGCCTTCATCAGCTCGAACAGGTCCTGCGGGGCAGGCATGTACGGGCGGGTGACCTCGGTCGGGTAGCAGAACTCGATCTTGAGCTTCTCCTCACCGGCCTTCTTCAGGAGCGCCTTGGACGCGGCGGTGTCGAAGGGGTACTGCGTGACCTTCTTGGAGTAGCCCGCGATGGTGTCCGGCATGAACTGGTCGGCGACCTTGCCGCCCTCGGGCAGCTGGGTCTTGACCAGGTTCTCCTTGTCGATCGCCTGCGCGATCGCCTGGCGGACTTCCTTCTTCTTGAGGGCCGGGTTCGCCGACTGGCTCATACCGACGTAGAAGAGGTTGAAGACGCCACGGGTCGGGACGACGTAGCCATCCTTCTCGAGGGTCTTGACGTCGGCCGGGGCGACGAGGTCGTAGCCGTCGATGTCACCGGCCTGGAGCGCCTGGCGGCGGCCCTCTTCGGTGTCGATGGTGCGGAAGACCAGGTTCTTGATCTTCGCCTTCTCGCCCCAGTAGTCGTCGAAGCGCTCAAGGGTGACTTCCTTGTTGCCCTTGTTCCACTTCGTGATCTTGTACGGGCCGGTACCGGCGACCGTGCCGGCCTCCTGGCTGTACTTGGGGTACGTGATGGCGTCGCCCTTGGCGGACGCGTCCTGCTTCTTGTACTCCTCGATGGCCTTCGGCGAGTGGATCGCGAGGGCGTTGAGGGAGAAGCCGCCGGGGAGGTTCGCGGAGGGCTGCTTGACCTCGATGACGGCGGTGTTCTCGTCCTTCGCGGTGCAGGACTTGTAGTTCGCCGGGGGCGCCTCCTTGTCCTCGTTCTTCGCGAAGCCGCCCATGATGGTCTGCCAGTAGTAGGAGACCGCGCTCGACTGGTAGGTGCCCGTCCAGTTGAACCAGTGGTCGTAGTTGGCGCAGACCGCCGCGGCGTTGAACGCCTCACCGTCGTGGAACTTCACGCCCTTGCGGAGGTTGAAGGTCCAGACGGTGCCGGCGTCGTTGCTCGACCAGGTCTCGGCGAGGCCGCCGACGAGGTCGGTGCCGCCGGACTCGTGCTCGAGGAGGGCCTCGAACGCCTGCCGCGTCACACGGAAGGTTTCACCGTCGCTCGCGAGGGCAGGGTCCAGAGAACCCGGGTCGCCGGCACCGGCGAAGACGAAGGTGTCCTTCGCGCCGCCGCTATCGTTGTCAGCGTCCCGCTCGCTGGAGCAGCCCGTGGCGATCAGACCGACCGCCACCGCGGCCGTGATCGCCCGAGCGACTCGGGACTTGGTTATGCGCATATTGGGGCCACTCCGGGTCCGCTATGTGGATGCATCTTGACAGCCGAACACTACAGACGTTCGCAGTCAGTCAGGAACAGTCCGGATAGCGGTGATACCTAGCTGAGATCTGAACACTTGACATATCGGACTGTTCAGACACTCGGCCGTCGGAATTTAACCCCACGGACACAGAATGCGGTTCCCCAAGGGGCGCCCGGAGACCGTCCGCCGACGTGGAGAGCGGGTGAAACCGCAGGTGACAGGGGGTCAAGACGCGGTCGCTCAGTGCGCATGGCCGAAAACCTGACGCGAAATCACCGGCCGCCGGGAGGCAGGGTGGAGCGTCGGACCTTGTGTCCACATGGTGGACATGGTCACGCTGAGTCAACGTCGGTCGGGGACGTGGATAGGATCCGGA
The DNA here is from genome assembly GCF_044540255.1 of Streptomyces sp. NPDC086080. NCBI lineage: Bacteria > Bacillati > Actinomycetota > Actinomycetes > Kitasatosporales > Streptomycetaceae > Streptomyces > Streptomyces sp. NPDC086080. The sequence goes on along the minus strand of NZ_JBITRU010000006.1, from coordinate 79,679 downwards.
CATCGATGGTCGGCGGTGGTCAGCGCTGGTGCGCGGGCGGGTAGCCGTAGCCCGAGGCGGGGGGCTGGACGACTCCGTGCGCCTCGCGGTCGTAGAAGGGGCGGGCGTTGGCGCGCAGCCACATCGCGACCGGGTCGTGCTCGTCCGACATCGCGACGGTCGACACGGGCAGTCCGTCCGGGACCGCGGCGAGGGACTGCTGCATCATCGCGCGCACCGCGTCCACGGCGGGCGGGGAGGTGTCGTACACGTCCAGGCCGATGGCCAGGTACGGGGCGCCCAGCGCGGGCTGCACCCAGGCGCGGCGCAACCCGCGGACCGCCGGGGTGCGGTGGGCGTTCTGCGCGAGGAGGGCGTAGAACTGAGGGATCTCGATGGCGGGTTCGGACAGCCTCAGCGGACCGGCGGGCTGTCGGTCCAGGCCGCCGGCGATCCGGCGCAGATCCAGCCAGGGGATGCCGACACCGCCGCCCGGGGCGTGCGGATTGAGCCAGAGTCCGTAGCGGTCGGGGTAGAGCGCGCGGGCCGCTTCGAGGCCGTCGACCACCTCGTACGATCTGTTCCAGCCGCTGGCCGACAGTTCCTGTGCGGAGGTGACGCAGGGCGCGTAGCCGAAGCCGTCCACCTCCATGTTCCCGTACTGGGCGTCGGGGGATCCGGCCTGGCCGCGCCAGAGGAGCATCCAGACCTGGCCGGACGGAGGGGTCGCCAGGGCGCGCAGCAACGCCTCATAGGCGTCGTAACGCCCGGGCGTCACCTGGCGCAGCATGTGCTCGACCTGTCCGGCCGCCGCGGTGCCAGCGCTCACTTTGTATCGCCCCTCCGTACCATGCCCTCGCCCAGCCAATGAACTTAGCGTAAGCCTCCGGCGGGTGGATGAGGTGGGCCGTGCGGGTGCGGTGTCGCGAGGCGCGGGAGGGCTCGGGCGGTGGGTGCGGGTGCGTGGTGGGTGGTTGCGCCCACGCGGCGGAGCCGCACGTCGGTACGGTCCCGCGCCCCTGAAAGGGGGTGAGCGCACCGCGACCGGCAGAGGCGCAGGGCGCCGGAGGGGCGGATGGTGAAGCCCGTGCGGCGGGTGCCGGTGCGTCGTGGGTGGTTGCGCCCACGCGGCGGAGCCGCACGTCGGTACGGTCCCGCGCCCCTGAAAGGGGGTGAGCGCACCGCGACCGGCAGAGGCGCAGGGC
>NZ_JBITRU010000006.1:67152-78398 GCF_044540255.1 Streptomyces sp. NPDC086080 | reverse complement strand
GGCGCCGGAGGGGCGGATGGTGAAGCCCGTGCGGCGGGTGCCGGTGCGTGGTGGGTGGTTGCGCCCACGCGGCGGAGCCGCACGTCGGTACGGTCCCGCGCCCCTGGGGGGGCGTTATCGCCAGCGTGTGTAGAACGGGTTGACGCGGGTGCGCATCCAGTCGGCGACCGGGTCCTGGGCGATGTCCATCAGGATCAGGTTGACCGGCCAGGGGGCCGGCGTGCGGCCCAGGGCCCGGCCGAGGGCGTCCAGGGGGAGGGTGCGGGCGTCCGCCTCCCCGTGGGAGAGTTCCACGCCGACGAAGAGGACCGGGGCCTCCGTCTCGATCGCGGCGAGGCAGCGGCGGGCGGTGGTCACCACGCCGATGGCGTCGAACTCCTCCGAGGCGGCACCCAGGAAGTCCAGCGGGTCGTCCTGCCAGTCGGGCTCGAACAGCCGGACCCGGCCGCCGCTCGCCGGGCCGTCCAGCGGGCCACGTCCGGACCGGCACAGCTCGGCCACGGCGGCCGGCGGCAGCGGGGCCGAGACCACGCCCCCGGGGTTCACCGCGATCCCGGCCTGCGGCGGCAGACCGCGGGCGAACTCCACGGCGGGCGCGATCGTGTACGACATGTGGGAGCCGACGACCTGCCGGAACTGTTCCTCGGAGCTGAAGACGGGGACGTAGGCCTGGCCGTCGAGCTCCATGGTGGGCAGGTCCAGCGGGCCGCTGTGCGGGCCCCCGCCGTTCGGCAGCGGGATCCAGAGGAAACTGCGGGCCAGCACCTCGATGATCCGGGCCCCCGCCGAGGGGACGCCGAAGGAGGCGGAGAGCACCTCCTCCAGCTCGTTGCCGGGCCATCCACCGTGCGGATGGGGGTGTGTCCGATCCGGGAAGTCCGCCGGGAAGTCCATCGTTCGCCTACCGCCTGCCTGGAACCACTGCTGTGGCGGCAAGGCTATCCGGTCAGCCCGCGAAGCCGATCCTGCGCAGCGCGTTCGCGGCGTCCCGGTCGATCAGCACCGCCGAACCGCAGCCCGAGGGCAGCCGGCCGCGCTCCACCGCGCGCAACAGCCGGTCGCTCGCGGCGCGATGGCGACCGAACGCGTACCGGGAGACGCCCCGGCCGCGCTCACGCTGCCCGGCCAGGGCCTGCTGCGGGGTGACGTCGAGCAGCAGCAGATGCAGGCTCGCCCCCCGGCGGCGGGCCTCCCGGGCGAGCCAGCGCCGCACCCAGGCCTGGGTCCCGCAGTCGTGGACGACGACCGCCCCACCGGCCCGCAGCGCACGGCGCAGGCCGGCGTAGTGGGCCAGGCGGACCAGGGGCCGGTAGATCGCGTAGGGCAGGAAGCGGGGCACGCGGCGGTCCCAGCGGTCGCGGGTGTCCTGGGAGTCGACGCGGGCCCCGCGGACCGCGCGGCGCATCAGCGTGGACTTTCCGCTGCCGGGCAGTCCGGTGACCACGACCAGGTCGCGGGGCCCGAAGAGCAGTACGCGCGGGCTGCGGCCGCCCCGCTCGCGCAGATCGCGGACGACGGGGGCCGGCAGCGCGCCGCGGGCCCCGCGGACCCGGCCGGCCGGCTGCGGGGGCAGTGCGACGCCTGTGGTGGTGGCACACGCCGTGGTCCTGTTCACCGTGATGGTCCTCCCCTGGGACCGGCTGTGCGGCCGCGTCCCCGCTGCGTGTAAAGAGAAGGTAATGCCAAGGTCTCTCGTTTCCGTGCCTTTCCTGATACAGGCCTGTCACAGCTCCCTGTGACCGTGCCCGCACACCCTGTGCACCCTAGGGAAAGGGTCCCCCTGCCGCGCCCCCACGATGCGTGCAATGATGTGCGCGCCAACTGCATACCGGCCGTTTGAATCCGCGCGGGAGAGTCCCCGGCACTGTGTGTCGCCGGGGCGCCGAAGGAGCAAGTCCCTCCCTTGAATCTCTCAGGCCCCGTACCGCGCGGGCGAGGCACATCTGAAAAGCGGGCCGCTGCAGCCGTGCTCCAGTGGCTCCACCCAAGGTGCAAACCGTGATCTTCCCCTGAGCGGGCGGTCATGGCGAACCTCTCAGGTTCCGATGACAGATGGGGAGGAACCGCCCTCGCCTTCCCTCATCGCCTTTGGGAGACCGACCGATGAGCAGTACCGAACCTCGCCGGACCGCGCTCGATGCCCTGCATCGCTCGCTCGGCGCGACGATGACCGACTTCGCCGGCTGGGACATGCCCCTGCGCTACGGCTCCGAGCGCGACGAGCACAACGCCGTGCGCACCAAGGCCGGCCTCTTCGACCTCTCGCACATGGGCGAGATCGCGGTCACCGGCCCGGAGTCCGCCGCGCTCCTCGACCACGCCCTCGTCGGCAACATCGGCGGCGTCAAGCCCGGCCGCGCCCGCTACACCATGATCTGCCGCGAGGACGGCGGCATCCTGGACGACCTGATCGTCTACCGGCTCGGTGAGTCGGAGTACATGGTGGTCGCCAACGCCTCCAACGCCCAGACCGTGCTCGACGCCCTCGTCGAGCGCTCGGCCGGTTTCGACGCCGAGGTGCGGGACGACCGTGACGCGTACGCACTGCTCGCCGTGCAGGGCCCCGAGTCCCAGAAGATCCTCGCCTCGCTCACCGACGCGGACCTGGACAACCTGAAGTACTACGCCGGTCTGCCCGGGACGGTCGCCGGCGTCCCCGCGCTGATCGCCCGCACCGGTTACACCGGCGAGGACGGCTTCGAGCTGTTCGTGCGGCCCGAGCACGCGGTCGGGCTGTGGCAGGCGCTGACCGAGGCCGGCGAGGGCGTGGGCCTGGTCCCGTGCGGGCTGTCCTGCCGGGACACGCTGCGCCTTGAGGCGGGCATGCCCCTGTACGGGAACGAGCTGAGCACCTCGCTGACGCCCTTCGACGCCGGTTTCGGCCGGGTGGTGAAGTTCGAGAAGGAGGGCGACTTCGTGGGCCGCGCCGCACTGGCCGAGGCCGCCGAGCGCGCCGCCGCCGAGCCGCCGCGCGTCCTGGTCGGCCTGGTCGCCGAGGGCCGCCGGGTCCCGCGCGCCGGGTACGCGGTCGTGGCCGGCGGCGAGGTGATCGGCGAGGTCACGTCCGGTGCCCCCTCCCCCACGCTGGGCAAGCCGATCGCGATGGCGTACGTCGACGCCGCGCACGCGGCGCCCGGCACCGAGGGCGTCGGCGTGGACATCCGCGGCAGCCACGAGCCGTACGAGGTCGTGGCGCTGCCGTTCTACAAGCGGCGGAAGTGACACCGTCGTAGACGGTTTCCGTCTCCGCGCGTGACGTGAGCGGGTCGTGCCCGCTCGCCTCAGCCGCGCCGCACACGGTCCCCTCAGTCGTCCATCCGGCCGGCCCCCGGTCGGCACCCGGTCATCCACCGTCCCCCGTACAGGAGAATCAAGACCATGAGCAACCCCCAGCAGCTGCGTTACAGCAAGGAGCACGAGTGGCTGACGGCCGCCGAGGACGGCGTGTCGACGGTCGGTATCACGGAGCACGCGGCCAACGCGCTCGGCGACGTGGTCTTCGTCCAGCTCCCCGAGGTCGGTGACAGCGTGACCGCGGGCGAGACCTGCGGCGAACTGGAGTCGACCAAGTCGGTCAGCGACCTGTACTCCCCCGTGAGCGGTGAGGTCACCGAGGTCAACGAGGACGTCGTGAACGACCCGTCGCTGGTGAACTCGGCCCCCTTCGAGGGTGGCTGGCTGTTCAAGGTGCGCGTCACCGACGAGCCGGCCGACCTGCTGACCGCCGCCGAGTACGAAGCCCACACCGCGGGCTGAGGAGTCGTTTCCGCATGTCGCTTCTGAACACGTCCCTGCACGCGTTCGACCCGGCGGTGGCCGCCGCGGTCGACGCCGAGCTGCACCGCCAGCAGTCCACCCTCGAGATGATCGCCTCGGAGAACTTCGCCCCGGTCGCGGTCATGGAGGCCCAGGGCTCGGTCCTCACCAACAAGTACGCCGAGGGCTACCCCGGCCGCCGCTACTACGGCGGCTGCGAGCACGTCGACGTGATCGAGCAGATCGCGATCGACCGGGTCAAGGAACTCTTCGGCGCCGAGCACGCCAATGTGCAGCCGCACTCGGGTGCGCAGGCCAACGCGGCCGCGATGTTCGCGCTGCTCAAGCCCGGTGACACGATCATGGGCCTGAACCTCGCGCACGGCGGGCACCTGACCCACGGCATGAAGATCAACTTCTCCGGCAAGCTCTACCACGTGGTCGCCTACCACGTCGGCGACGACGGCCAGGTCGACATGGCCGAGGTCGAGCGGCTGGCCAAGGAGAACAAGCCGAAGCTGATCGTGGCCGGCTGGTCGGCGTACCCGCGCCAGTTGGACTTCGCCGCGTTCCGCCGGATCGCGGACGAGGTCGGCGCCTACCTCATGGTCGACATGGCGCACTTCGCCGGCCTGGTGGCCGCGGGCCTGCACCCGAACCCGGTCCCGCACGCCCATGTGGTGACGACCACCACGCACAAGACCCTCGGCGGTCCGCGCGGCGGGGTGATCCTCTCCACGGCCGAGCTGGCCAAGAAGATCAACTCCGCGGTCTTCCCCGGTCAGCAGGGTGGTCCGCTAGAGCATGTGATCGCCGCGAAGGCGGTCGCCTTCAAGGTGTGCGCCACCGAGGAGTTCAAGGAGCGCCAGCGCCGTACCCTTCAGGGCGCCCGCATCCTGGCCGAGCGTCTGGTGAAGGACGACGTCCGGGCCGTGGGCGTGGACGTGCTGTCCGGCGGCACGGACGTGCACCTGGTCCTGGTGGACCTGCGGAACTCGGAGCTGGACGGCCAGCAGGCCGAGGACCGGCTGCACGAGGTCGGCATCACCGTCAACCGCAACGCGATCCCGAACGACCCCCGCCCGCCGATGGTCACCTCGGGGCTGCGCATCGGCACGCCGGCGCTGGCCACCCGCGGCTTCACGGCCGAGGACTTCACCGAGGTCGCGGACGTGATCGCCGAGACGCTGAAGCCGTCCTTCGACGTGGCGGCGCTCCGGGCCCGGGTGACGGCACTCGCCGCGAAGCACCCGCTGTACCCCGGTCTGTAGTCATTCCGTACGCCTTCATCCGTACGGACCCACGGGGCATCGCGCACACTGGTCGGTGGGCGCGGTGCCCCGCACCATGCACCCCGCAGAAACGTTGTTTCTTCCGCGAACCGCCCCTCCCCGGTGGACAGCGTCGTCCGCCACACCCTTAGGAGTCCTCCCGTGGCCATCTCGGTCTTCGATCTGTTCTCGATCGGCATCGGCCCCTCCAGCTCGCACACGGTGGGCCCGATGCGGGCCGCCCGGATGTTCGCCCTGCGGCTGCGCAACGAGGACCTGCTGGACTCCGTCGCCGCGGTGCGGGCGGAGCTGTACGGCTCCCTGGGCGCCACCGGCCACGGCCACGGCACGCCCAAGGCGGTGCTGCTGGGCCTGGAGGGCGACGCGCCGCGCACGATCGACGTGGAGTCGGCCGACGAACGGGTGGAGAAGATCAAGGACGGCGGCCGGCTCCGGCTGCTCGGTGACCACGAGATCGCGTTCTCCTACGACGACGACATGGTGCTGCACCGCCGCAAGGCGCTGCCGTACCACGCCAACGGCATGACGCTGTGGGCGTTCGACGCCTCCGGCGCGGAGCTGCTGTCGAAGACGTACTACTCGGTGGGCGGCGGATTCGTCGTCGACGAGGAGGCGGTGGGCGCGGACCGCATCAAGCTCGACGACACGGTCCTGAAGTACCCCTTCCGCACGGGCGACGAGTTGCTGCGCCTCACCGAGGAGACCGGCCTGTCCATCTCCGCCCTGATGCTGGAGAACGAGCGCGCCTGGCGGACCGAGGAGGAGATCCGCGAGGGCCTGCTGGAGATCTGGCGGGTGATGCGGGCCTGCGTGAACCGGGGCATGACCCGCGAGGGCATCCTTCCGGGCGGCCTGAAGGTGCGCCGCCGCGCCGCGAACACCGCGCGCAAGCTGCGCTCCGAGGGCGACCCGCAGGCCCTGGCCATGGAGTGGATCACCCTCTACGCGATGGCCGTGAACGAGGAGAACGCGGCCGGCGGCCGGGTCGTCACGGCACCGACGAACGGCGCGGCGGGGATCATCCCGGCCGTCCTGCACTACTACATGAACTTCGTCCCCGGCGCCGACGAGGAGGGCGTGGTCCGCTTCCTGCTGGCGGCCGGCGCGATCGGCATGCTCTTCAAGGAGAACGCCTCCATCTCCGGCGCCGAGGTCGGCTGCCAGGGCGAGGTCGGCTCGGCCTGCTCGATGGCGGCGGGTGCCCTCGCGGAGGTACTGGGCGGCAGCCCGGAACAGGTGGAGAACGCCGCCGAGATCGGCATGGAGCACAACCTCGGCCTGACCTGCGACCCGGTCGGCGGCCTCGTCCAGATCCCGTGCATCGAGCGCAACGGCATGGCCGCGGTGAAGGCGGTCACGGCGGCCCGGATGGCGATGCGCGGCGACGGCTCGCACAAGGTGTCGCTCGACAAGGTCATCAAGACGATGAAGGAGACCGGCGCGGACATGTCGGTCAAGTACAAGGAGACGGCGCGCGGGGGCTTGGCGGTCAACATCATCGAGTGCTGACGGGATGGGCCCTGACCTGCGCGTTCGCTTCTTTCAGCGCTGTCAGGGCCTTCCTTGCTTACGCGGCGGAAAGTCCCTGGAAGCTCCCTGGGGCAGACGTGAAAGTCCCTGAAAAATCCCTGGGAAGTCCCCACGGAAGGTGCTCTTGACCTGCGGGTTCGCGGTACGTGATCAACGCCGGACACACCGCTCACCCACCACTGGACGTATCAAATCGAACCCCTGGGCCCACCCGAGGGGTATCATTCGATACATGGACGCTGCGGAAAACTCGCGCCTGGAACAGCGGCTGGCCGGCCTCTCCCCCACATTCACGACGGCGCAAGCACGTCTGGCCCTACTCTCCCCTCGCGATCTGGCGCACTTGGTCACGGAAGCGGAGATAGACGAACTCTCCCGTGGGGTGTACCGGCGGGCAGACGCCCCGGAGACCGCGCACGCGGATCTGCTGGCCGTGTGCGCACGGGCCCCTCGCGCCGTCGTATGCGGTGAATCCGCCCTGGCCCTGCATGAGTTGGTCGACGACATCCCCGCAGCAGTACACATCGCCGTGCCGCGCGGTACACGCCGCCCGACGATTTCCTACCCGCCGACCGTGGTGGCGCAGTACGCCGCAAAGACCTTCGGCCTCGGCGTCGAACGGTTCGAAGCAGCCCCGGGAGAGAGCATCCCCGTGTACAACGCAGCCCGCAGCGTCGTCGACGCAATGCGCCACCGCAGCCGCATCGGCGAGAACCTCGCCCTCTCCGCGCTCGGCCGCTACCTGCGCCGAAGCGGACGCGGCGGGGTCGGCGAACTCCAGCACATCGCACGCGAGTTGGACGCTCTCTCCGTCATCCGCCCCGCCGTAGAGGCGGTGCTCGCCTGATGGCCAACCCCACCCGCGACACCACCGCCGGCCGTGTCTACAACGACCTGCGCAACCTGGCCCGCCGCAACAGCCGGTCCACGGACGAGGTCATGGTCGAGTACGTCCTCGAACGGTTCCTCTACCGCCTGGCCACATCGCCGCTTGGCCGGGAACACTTCGTCCTCAAGGGTGGCCTGCTGCTCGCCCAGTTCGGCGCACGTCGAATGACTCGCGACATCGACATCCTCGGCCGCTCGTTCCCAGGCACCGAAACCGAGATCATCCGCAGGGTCGCGGCCATCGCCGCCACCGAGATCGACGACGGCGTCGCATTCGATCCCACGACGCTCAAGACCGTCCCGATTCGTGAGGAGGACGAGTACCACGGTCTGCGCCTGTCCATGGCCGCCTCCATCGCCCGAGCACGACTCAAGCTCCAACTCGATATCAGCTTCGGCGACCCCGTCACCCCCGGCCCCAGGATCATCGACTACTCGCAGCAACTCACGACGGACAGCTTCCAGATCCTCGGCTACCCACTCGCCACCGTCATCGCCGAAAAACTCTCCACCGCCATGTCACTCGGCGACCTCAACACCCGCGACCGCGATTACGGCGACCTCTACCGCCTGCTCACCCTCAACGACCTGGACGGCCAGGAACTCACCACAGCGCTGACCGCCACCGCCACACACCGCGGCATCGCCCTGAAACCCCTCAGTACCACCATCACCGACCTCGGTGAGCGGCGCCAGACCTCGTACGCCGCCTGGCGCCGCCGACAAGGCACCGCCGCGACGAGCTACCCCGAACGCTTCACGGACGTCGTCCGGCAGGTCACTGCCTTCGCAGACACACTTCTCAACGGCGACGCCGTCACCCTCACTTGGAGTGCGGCGACCCTGACGTGGTCATGAACCAGACCTGGCCGACCGACCAGGCCTTCTGGGCGAACCCGGAACCTACGCATTACGAGTCGGTACATGATCTTGTCTGACCGTCGTAATATTACTCACTCTGCGTGATACCAGCAGCTCACAGACACGGCAGCTGTAAGTCTTGATCGTCCGGCTCTGGTCATGTGGTCGCTGCCGCGGTGATGTTGTTCCATCGGCGGTGGGCCTCAGTGGCCTGGTGCTGGTGGTGACGGCGCCAGGCAGACCAGTGCAGGGCGTGCTCAAGGTCGCGGCGGGGCGTGGGGAGTGCGGTGATCCGCAGGACGGTCAGGAGTTCGCGGCCGCTGGCCGGGGCGAGTTGAAGGCCGTGTTCGGTTCCGTCGACGGTGCGGGTGGCAGCGTGGGTGACGGCGAGGACGGCGGCGGCGAAAAGGCTGATCAGGCTCCAGCGCATCCAGGAGGTCCAGCAGGTCACCTGGCCCTGGTCGAGTCCCGCCAGGCCCTTCGCGCCTTGGAAATCCTCCTCGATCTTCCATCTGGTGCAGATGATGTTCACGAGGACCGCGAGGCTGACGGGGGTGGTGGAGTGGCAGCGGTAGAAGGACAGTTCGCGGGTATAACGGTGGCGGCGCACGACGAGGAACGCGTGCCCGGCCTCGTCCCGGTCCACGGGGGCGTCGTCGGCCAGGACGTCGATCAGGGCCCAGTCGTAGTGGCGGTCGCCCTTGGTGCCGTTGCCCGTACGTCGTCGCATCCAGGCCCTGGCCGGCACCTTCGCCGCCAGCTCGGTGGCGCTGAAGCGGTCCACGGCAGTGCTCGCGCGATGGTCGGCCCTGACCGCCAGGGCGTAGTCGAAGCCCAGGGTGCGGGCGGTGCGGCGCAGCTCCAGGCTGCTGTAGACCTCGTCGCCGGTGAACCAGCGGGCTGGAAGGCCGAGTTGCTGGGCGCGGTGCAGCATGGCGGCGGCCAGTTGGGGCTTGGTGGCGAAGGTGACCTCGTCGGGCACGTGCCGCAGCAGTCTGCGCTCCTCGCCTTCGGCCCAGGCGGCGGGCAGGTAGAGCTCGCGGTCGATCAGGGCGTGACCGCGCGGCGAGGCATAGGTGAGATGGACGGCGACCTGGCACAGGCCCACCCCGCCAAGAGCACCGGAGTACTGGTGGGAGGCTCCCACGCAGTCGGTGGAGGACTTCTCGTCACCCGTCTCGTCGGCGATCAACACGGCTTCGTCGTCGGCGAGTTCGGCCGTGACCCAGGCGGCGAGACGGTCGCGGGCCAGGTCATGGTTCCAGACGCCGCGCGAGAGGAAGTGCTGCAGGCGGTGCGGCCCGTCGTGCCCGAGCGCCTCGGCGAGGGTCCAGCAGTTGCGCCGCTCCAGCTCCATCAGCATGCCCTGCCTCATCGCCCGGCCCAGCATCCGTAAGTCCCGGCGCGGGAAGCAGACGGCCGCCGCCGCCATCAGCGAGCCGAACGCCGCCGTCCAGACCCGCTCGGCTATCGTGGCCTCCACGGCCACCTGGTTCTTGATCGTCTTCACACACGTCAATGATCACGGTGGCCGTTCCCGTGTCCGCGGCCACCCCCACCCTGACCTGCACGGAGGCCTCAACGATCAAGACTTACAGCTGCCGTGGCTGAGCGGGCCGACCCCGACCAGCGCGTTCGTTTCTTCGGCGCAGTCGGGGCGCGGTGTCCTCCCCGGGGGGGCGGGGGAGCGCGGCCGCTCTACTCGCCCCACCTCGTTCACCGCTCGCTCCGCTCGTCCGGCTGTCGCGTGTCCGTCCCGAGGGGCGGCAGTCCGAGGATCTCCCGGTACCGGGCGGCGAGACGCGCGATCGTCCGGGGGTCCGTCCCTTCCGCCGCCAGGAGGCCGACGAGCCGGCGTACCGCGTCGCGGTACGCCTCCGCGGCGTACCGCCAGTCCGCGAGCACGGCGTCGGGTTCGCCCGGCAGGAGCAGTCCGAGGGCCGTGCGCCACGCCTGCGCGGCGTTCGGGGTCGTGCCCTCGAAGTCCGTGAACGCCGTATGCCAGATCCGGCGCGACACCGTGGCCGCGACGGAGTCGAGGGCGTCCGGCCACGGGCCGGGGCGGGCCAGCAGCAGTCGCACCTGGTCGAGCGGCGCCAGCCCGCCGCCCCGTACGCCTCCGCCGAGTTGTGCCTCGACGTCCATTCCCGGGGTGATCTCGACGCCCGCGTCCCTCAGTTCGGCCAGGGTGACGGTCTCGGTGCCGGGGAGCCTCGGCGCGTCGCCGGGCAGGTCGTCCGCGCTCACCTGGCCGGCGATCCACCGGCGGTGTATGTCCTCGGACGGCGGCGTCCGGAGCGGGGTGTCGTCCTCGGACGGCGGCGTCCCGAGCGGGGTGTCGTCCTCGGACGGCGGCGTCCCGAGCGGGGTGTCGTCCTCGGACGGCGGCGTCCCGAGCGGGGTGTCGTCCTCGGCTGTGCCGGCGTCGGGGGCGGGTCCGGAGGGCCGGCCCGTGAACGCGGGCGGCTCGGACCGCTGAGCCGGTGCGGTGGGGTCCCGGTGAGGACGTGCGGAGGCCCCCTGGGACGGGGAAGGCGCCGGGGCGGACGCCACGCCGACGGGAACGGCCGTTCCGCTCTCGTCGGTGTCCGACAGGGCCCCGCGGCTGGTCGGCTGCGCCGCCATGTCCGTCGGGGCCGGGGCGCCGACGGAAGCCGACGGCCCGGCGGACATCGGTGGCGGGACGGAAGCCGGTGGAGCGGCGGACACCGGTCCCGCGGCGGGGGCCGGTGGGGCGGCGGGGGCCGACGGCCCGGCGGACGCCGGTGGCGCGACGGAAACCGGTGGGGCAGCGGACACCGGTGGCGGGACGGAAGCCGGTGGGGCGGCGGACACCGGTCCCGCGGCGGGGGCCGGTGGGGCGGCGGGGGCCGACGGCCCGGCGGACGCCGGTGGCGCGACGGAAACCGGTGGGGCAGC